>DATKEE010000081.1:0-12699 GCA_035544555.1 Candidatus Methylomirabilota bacterium | reverse complement strand
GCAAAGGTAAAAGATCAGGGGTAAAAGGTGCGATGAGAGGGCGCCAAAAGGGGTCAGTCCCGGCTATTGTTGAATTATTCTGATGTTCAGTCTGTTTGGAGTGTGGCGTGAGCGGAACGGACGAGCGGGCGGGGGGCCGGTGCGCTGGCTGAGCGTCGGTCCGGCAGTCGAAAGCGGTAGAGGGCTTCGCCCACAACCGCACTCCAGAACGCTGGCGCGCGGATCGGGAAGCCCCATGCGAAGGCGGCGACGCATTGGAGTGCTGCGATGCGGGGAATACCGTCGGCAATTTTTTACCTCCCATCTTTTACCAGCCCCTCTGACGCCAGGACTGGGCGAGGGCAAAGGTAAAAGATCAGGGGTAAAGGGTGCGGTGAGTACGCCGCGCACTCCTCCGGTTGCCCCCGTGACGCGGCCGATCCACACTCCTCAGCCGGTCACCCAGACCGGTTCCTTGAGACCGCCGAGTTGTTGGAGGTTCTTCAGTCGCTCGATCAACATCGGTGAGAGTTCAATTCCGGAGGTCACGACCAGCGCTCCTTCAGCGGTCTTCACGTCGGTCAACAGGATCTGACCGGGCCGGAGATCCTGGATCCCAACCGCGTGGCGGGTCGCGTCGTCGGTGGCCGACCGGTTGAGATACACGTCGAAATAGACAAAGGCGGCGTCGAGGATTCGGGGATCGTACCAGCCGGAACGTTTCTGCATGTGTTCGAGGGCGCGCGACTTGTTCAGCCAGCGGGCATGGAGTTCGAGATAATCGATGAGGACCTTCAGGAGGCGCGACCCGATGGGGATTTGTTCGCCCACAACGTCGTCCGCGGGGAAGCCCGAGCCGTCAAAGTGCTTGTGCTGATGGAGAACGATGCGCGCGACGTTTTCGAGACGGGGGATGTTGGCGAGCAGGTTCGACGAGACCTGCGGGATCCGCTGCAACATGTCGCGCTCTCCATCTGTCAGGTCCTGGCCGGCGCGCTCCTTTTCCAGCACGTCGGCGGGCACGGTGGCGTAACCGGTTTGTGAGAGCATCGCCGCGGCTTCGAGTTCCCAGGTGTCGCGAATGCCGACGGATTGGGCGAGTCCGCGCATGTGATGTTTCAGTTTCAGGGCGCGGCCGAAGATGACGGGGGCGACGAGCGAGAGGATGTCGGTGAGCGCCTTGATGCTGCCATTGAGGGTGTTCTCGAGCAGGTCGCGCTCGGCGCGGATCAACCGGTATTGTTCGATGCCGGTCCGCAAGGCCTGCGCGAGCCTGTCAGTGGCGCAGGGCTTGGTGAGGAACCGTGAGACCTGGCCTTCGTTCACGGCACGCACGGCGGTCGCCTGATCCGCGTTGCCCGTGAGCATGATCCGGACGCTGTCGGGACTCAACTGGCGGGCGCGGCTGAGAAACTGGACGCCATTCATGCCCGGCATCTGCATGTCGGCGACGATGACAGCGAACGGCCCGTCCTGTTTCATCCGTTCGAGCGCTTCGTCGCCGCCGGTGGTGACATGAAGATCGAACTGTTTTCTCAGGTTGCGCTGGAGTGCCGACAGGACATTGGGGTCGTCATCCACGCACAGGACTTTGGTGCTCATGTGATGTTGTTCTCCGGGTTGGGGATGTCCGCGCCCAGGGGGAGCCGGACAATGAAGGTTGTGCCGCCGCCGGTTCCGGATTCGAAATCGAGTTCGCCGCCGTGTTTGTCCACGATGGCGGAACGAGCGATGGCAAGGCCCTGGCCGGTGCCCTTGCCCAGGGGCTTCGTGGTGAAGAACGGTTCGAACACACGGTTGCGGATGGCTTCGGGAATCCCGCAACCCGTGTCCTCGATCCGGATTTCGACCCGGTCGTCCCGTCGCCGGGTGCTGACGGTGATCCGCCCCTTCCGGTTGCCGTCCGTGCCGTTCACCTGGGCGATGGCGTGGGCGGCATTGACGAGCAGATTGAGAATGACCTGGTGAAACTCCCCCGGCAGACAGGGCACAGCCGGCAGTTCGGGGTCATAATCCCGGACCACTTCCGCCACGTATTTCCATTCGTTCCGAGCGACGGTGATGGTGCTGTCGATGGCCCGGTTCAGATCCATCGGGGTCTTCTCCGCGGTGCCGGGATGGGAAAAGTCCTTCATCGCGCCGACAATGCGGGACACACGTTCAACGCCCTCGATCGATTGCTGGATGGCCCTGGGGATTTCTTCGAGCAGGTAGTCGGAATCGATTTGTTCACGGAGGTCCTGGAGTTCCCGGAGCGGTTCCTTTGTGGATTCTCCGCGCGTCACGGCGTCGGCCAGTCGCTCATGAGCCTTGAGGAGCGCGAACAATCCGCCCGTCGATTCCTGGAGGAAATGAGTGTTGTCCCCGATGTATTGAGTCGGTGTATTGATCTCATGGGCGATGCCGGCGGCGAGCTGGCCGATGGACTCGAGCTTCTGGGCCTGGCGGAGCTGAAGTTCCATGAGGACGCGATCCTGTTCGGCGCGCTTTCGTTCGGTGATGTCGCGGGCAACGATCAGAATGCCGTCCACGGCGCCGGAGGGGTTGCGGATGACGGCGCCATGGGATTCCAGCGTCCGCCAGGTTTCGTCCTTGTGGCGCATGCGATATTCGATCGCGTGGCTGCGGCCCGTGGCCATGGAATCCCGCGCGGCGCCCAGCACGATTTCGCGATCCTCAGGATGGACCTGTTCAAGCGAATGCGTGGATTGCAGTTCGTCCCGCTGATACCCGAGCACCCGCTCATACGCCGGATTGTTGTACAGGCGCCGGCATTGGGCATCCACGATGGCGATCAATTCGGTGGCGTTCTCCGTGATCAGACGGAATCTTTCCTCACTGCGGCGCAATGCCTCCTCCACACGCTTCCGCTCCGTGATGTCGCGCAGAATGGTGGACAGATAATCGACGCTTCCGTCGGTTGCGCGATGGGCGAGGATGACCTGGGAGACGGTGAGTTCGGATCCGTCCCCGCGCCGGATCATGGTTTCGCCGGACCAGGAGCCGTCGCGGAGCGCCGTGGGAATGCCCACCTTGCGGATTTCGCTCAATGCCGCCTCCGGATGAAACTCCTCGAACCGCAGTCCGACGCCATCGTGCTCGGAGGCCAGTCCGAGCATGGTTCGCCCTGCCCGGTTCAGGTAGAGAACCGAACCGGTTCTGAGATCCAGGATGCCCACCAGATCCGTCGTGGCTTCCAGGATCGCAACCATCCGGTCGCGCGTCCTTTCAGCCTGTTCGCGGACGGCCTTGTTCTTTCGCAATCGAACCTCGACGGCAGAGAGCAACGCGGACGGCGTGAAGGGTTTGAACAGGAAATCGTCGGCGCCCGAATCCATCCCCAGGCGCAGCACCTGATCCTCCCGGTGACCGGTCATCAGGATGACGGGGATGCCGGAGGTTTCGGGGAGTTCGCGCAGGCGCGTGAGGACTTCGAACCCGCCGCAATCCGCCATCTGGACATCGGTGAGGATCAGGTCCGGGCGGTGTGATTGAGCGAGGTGAAGGCCGGCCACGCCGTCTTCGGCCGTCAGGGCCTCGTATCCCCCGCGGCCAAGGACCTTTTGAACCGTCTCGCGAAAGTCGGGTTCATCATCAATCACCAGGATTCGTTGCATACAAAAGGGGCTGACAGCGACGGGGAGGGCTTGACCACGCGGCTCGAAAGCATCAGCGGGGGTATCGGCATGGCGCGGGGGGAACTGAAACCGTCCACTCCATTTGCCGCCCCATTTCGCGCGTCCTGCCCGCGGTGCCCCGCGGGCTTTCCAAGTACAGGACGCCCTTCGAGATTCCCGGCGGTCATCCCAACCGGTTCTTCAGCGCTTCGGCCACCGCGAGGAACGCCTTGGCTCCGGGCGATGCCGGATCCGCCGCCACCACCGGCACACCCAGGTCGCCGGCCTCGCGAATCGCCATGAAGAGCGGGATCTCGCCCAGAAAGTCGATCTTCCGCCGCGCGGCCTCCTGCCTGCCGCCGCCATGACCGAAGAGCTCGATGCGATCCCCGTTCGGCGCGGTGTAGTAGCTCATGTTCTCGATGATACCTAGAATGGGAACGTTCACCTTTTCGAACATGGCGATGCCTTTGCGCACGACGCCCAGGGAGGCTTCCTGCGGGGTCGTCACGATGACACCTCCGTCCAACGGCACGGTCTGGCACAACGAGAGTTGGGCATCGCCCGTGCCCGGCGGGAGATCCACGATCAGGTAATCGAGTTCACCCCATTCCACGAACAGAATAAACTGCTGAATGGTTTTCATGATCATCGGCCCGCGCCAGATGACGGGCGCGTCGCCGTCCAGCAGGAACCCCATGCTCATGAGCCGGATGCCATGACGGCTTGGCGGAACCATCTTCTCCCGCTCGTTGATGCCGGGCCGCTCGCGCACTCCCATCATGAGGGGAATGCTCGGCCCGTAGATATCGCAGTCCAGCAAACCCACACGCCCGCCCAGGTGATGGAGACCGCAGGCGAGGTTCACGGCGGTGGTGGATTTGCCCACCCCCCCCTTGCCGCTGGCCACCGCCACGATTCTTGCGATGCCTGGAACCCGGTTTTGTCCCGCCCACGGCGTCTGCGCCGGACCGGCTGCCGGCGCCGCGGGCAGTTGAACCTCCACTTCCGCGCCGCGAACGCCATCCAGTCTCTTGAGCAGCGCCTCGCATTCCGCCTTCAACTGCCGCGCCACCTCCTTATTGTGGCTGGTGAGCGCAAGCAGGACCCGGATGACACCGTCCCGCACCCCGATGTCCTTCACCAACCCGAACGAAACGATGTCCCGGGAGTAGCCCGGATACTTCACAGTTTTCAGCGCCGTTGTAATCGAATCCTGATCCAGCATGGGAAAACTGTTTCGCTCCCCGGCAAAAGGCGCAAGCGCAGACTGATTTTCCACAGCCGGCCGGTTGGCGGGCTCGATTCCGTCAACGCGCCTCGTCCGAAACCGTAATCGTATCGCCTCGAGCAAGACCTAAAACCGCTTTAAAATGTTCCTTTAAGACTGGACAACTCAACGGGTTGCGTGGCGTCCGCGAACCTGGCACCCGGTCCCCCCTTGCCAGAAACCGGAATCGACTCCAGCATACGCCGCAGTTGTCGTTGGACGACCCTTGGGAAGGCGGCTAGGCAATGAGCGTCGCATTCCGCGAATTGAATGGCCTTCAAAGCCGGTTGTCCAATCCAACGCAAGCAATCGAAACCATAACCCGGCAATCGGGATCGTTCCGATTCAGTTTTATCTTATGGCACGACATATCAAATTGATCTCCAGGAAACTCTCCAACCGGGAACACGCCGGTCAATTGTTGGGTGACAAACTGACCGCTTACGCCCATCGACAGGATGTGATGGTGCTCGGCCTGGCACCCGGCGGCGTTCCGGTCGCCTACGAGGTCGCAAAGAAGCTCCATGCTCCCCTCGACGCGCTGGTCGTCCGCCCCGTCCCTGTCCCCGGAAGTGATGAGATGACCATGGGCGCGGTGGCGGGGGGAGATCTGCGGGTCGTGGACAGGCAGACCACGGACGAACTGGGTCTGGAACCGGAGACGGTGGACGAAGCTGTGAAGAGCGCGTTTAAGGAATGGAAGCGCGACGCATCGCGCTATCGGGGCAATCGACCCCCGCTCCAGCTCGACGGGTGGACCGTGATCCTGGTCGATGACGGGGGCGCCACGCCGGACTTCATGGAGTCGGCCGCGCGCGTGTTGCGGCGGGCGAGGGTGGCGCGGTTGATTGTGGCGCTGCCGGTGGGGGGCACCGAGGCTTGCGAAAGGCTCGCCCGGCGGGCGGACGAGGTGGTTTGCGCCCTGACACCCTTCCCGTTTGAAGGTGTCAACGTTTGCTACTCGCACCTCGCGGAACTCACCAAAGAGGATGTGCGCGCGCTCCTGGATCGTTCGTCGGCGGTTGCGCCCGCGGCCGGCCCTTTGGCCCCTTTTGAACGAACCCTGGATTGACGCGCCGCCAAATCACGAGGAAACAACCATGTCAGGTCAGGGTTCCACAGGGAATGTCATCGCCGCCGTATGCAGCTTTTTCATTCCAGGTCTGGGTCAACTGGTTCAGGGGCGCCTCCTCATGGCCGCGGTGCACTTTGTCCTCGCCACGCTCCTCTGGATCATTCTCCTGGGCTGGATCATACATCTCTGGTCGATCCTCGATGCCGCCCTGTTCAAGCCCCGCGCGGTGTGAATAACCGGGCGTTAAGTCCCGCTCCGCTCCTGCCGCTAACGAGGGATGATGATCGCGGCCATCCGTATCAGCCCGGGGGGGGCCAACCATTCGTGCGCGCCTTGTCGCGCGTCTCACCCTCCCCGCCGCCAATCGGTGAGCGGTCAACGGCGGCCCTGAAGCTCGTATGGGCCGTGAAATTCTTCTGGTGGACGACGCTCCCGAGGAACGCGGGCAGTTGGTCGGCGGCCTCCACCGGCAATGCCCGGATTGGAATGTGAGCGTTGCCGATTCCGCCGCGTTCGCCCGGGAACACCTGGACCGGCAACCTTTCGATGCCGTGCTCGCGGATCAGATCATGCCCGGTCACGGTGGTGTGGAGGTCTTGGAACAGGTCCGCCGGCGCAGTCCGGGCGCGCTGCGGGTGCTGTTGATCAGCCACTACAACTTCAAGACGGTCCTGCCCGCCATGGAGGTGGCTCATCAATGCGTGCCCAAGCCCCTCCAACTCGACGCCCTTCGCGACACCCTGCACCGCGCGTTCCGTCTGCGGGATCTGGTTGCGGATGACCGGCTGCAACGTCGGATCGCCCAGACGCGGACGCTGCCCCCCCTGCCCCGTCTGTATCTTGCCTTCCTCGAGGAGGCGCGCAAATGCCAGCCGTCCCTCGAACGGCTCAGCGCCATCGTCCAACAGGACCCGGGCCTTTGCAGCAAAATGCTTCAACTCGCGAACTCGGCCTACTTCGTCATGCCCCGAAGAATCGCCGATCCCGGGGATGCCCTCGTTTATCTGGGCCTCGAAACCGTCAAGGCCATCGTTCACGGTTTGAATGTCTTTGTGCTCGTCGAATCCAACGGAAAGGATCCGGGCCGGCGCGAGGATCTCTGGCGTCATTCGTGGCGAACCGCCCTCATCGCCCGCCGCCTCGCCTCCCTCGAACAACTGCCCGATCAGACGATCGGCGAGGCCGCCACCGCCGGACTGCTCCACGACGTTGGAAAATGGATCCTCACTCCCGGACTGGATCCCGAGTCCGACGCGGCGATACAAATGGCCGCAATGAAAACCGGGGCGCTGTGGCGCGCCGAAATGGACGTCCTTGGAGTATCCCACGCCGAGGTGGGCGCCTGCCTTCTGGCCTCGTGGGGCCTGCCCGATCCCGTCGTGGAAGCGGTGGCCTTTCACCATCAACCGGCGGCCGCGCCGGCATCGAACGGCAATCTCCCCCTGGTTGTGCATGTGGCCAGTCATCTGGCACACGTCACACAGGGCAATCCCCGCGGCGACATTCCCTCCTCCATCGACCTGGAACATCTCGAACGGGTTCAACTCAAGCATCGGTTGAAGGCATGGAAAGCCGCCGCCCGCGAGTGCCGCATGGATTAGGCATTTCGCCGACTTCGCATGGGGCTTCCCGAACCTCGCGCCAGCGTCATGGAGTGCGGTTGTGGGCCAAGCCCTCTACCGCTTTCGCATGCCGGACGGGCGTTCATTCACCTCCCCACCTCCCCACCCGCTCGAAAGCGGCGAATCCGCTTCGCTCCATCGCCGCACTCCAAACCACACCCCCCACTTATCGCTTTTCAAGCCGCTCCGCCTGAATAAGGATGGCCGCATGAAGCATTCGGGCAAGGCCATGCAGGCGGGGATGCGGCTCATCTTCTGGTCGCTCATCGCGTTGGTGGTCCTGTTCCTGATCGGGTTGCTGGCGACCCTTGTCGGACACTTGATCGCGTTCGTTTCCCTGGTTCTGATCTCGCTCTGGATTCTGTTTTCCCTGTTCACACTGTTCTTTTTCCGGGATCCGACCCCGCGGGTGCCGGAGGATTCCGACGCGATTGCGGCCCCGGCCCACGGGAAGGTGGATGCGATCGATGAACTCGATGAGCCGGAATTCATGGGGGGGCGCTGCCGTCGGATTTCCATATTTCTGTCCGTGTTCGACGTGCATGTTCAGAACGCGCCCGTGGCGGGGCGCATCGCCCATGTGAAACAAAACCCCGGGCAGTTCCTCAACGCGATGCGGCTGGACTCGGCGGCGTTCAACGAGAACACCCTCGTCGGCATTGAATCCGCCGAGGCGCCGTCCGAACGTGTCGCCGTGCGTCTGATCGCGGGGTTGATCGCGCGCCGGATCGTCCTGTTTGCCACCCTTGGCGAGACGCTGACGCGCGGCGAACGGCTCGCCCTGATCCAGTTCGGGTCGCGAGTGGACCTTTACCTGCCGATGGAGACGGAGGTGACGGTCCGCCTGGGCCAGCGTGTCAGGGGCGGCCAGACCATCGTGGCCCGACGAAAGATGCCGGCATGAAAAAAAATCCCGATCCCCAACCGGACGACCTGGACGATGCCGATCCGAAGCTGAGGATTTATTTTCTGCCGAATTTGATGACGGCGGGGAATCTGTTCTGCGGGTTTGTGGCGCTGACAAAAATCGTGGAGGCAGACCTGCAGTCGGCGAATTTCGACCGGGTGATCAAGACGGCTCTGGCGTTCATCTTTCTGGCGTGCGTGTTTGATCTTCTGGACGGGCGGATGGCGAGGTGGGGGGGGCATGAGAGTCCGTTTGGGCGCGAGTTCGATTCCCTGGCGGACCTGATTTCGTTTGGCGCGGCGCCGGCGTTTCTGGTGCATCGGATCGTGCTGAAGGACGTGTTTCACAGCATGCCGGAACTGGGCTGGTTCATCGCCTCGATTTATCTCATCTGCGGGGCGTTGCGACTGGCGCGGTTTAACACGCTGGCGCTGCACTCGGGCCGGGCCGTCGGACGGGAGTTTCTGGGGTTTCCCATACCGGCGGCGGCCGGCATGGTGGCTTCGCTCACCCTGTTCCTCCTCTGGCTGGAGGAGCGGAACTTTCCCCAGGGCCGATGGCGCTATGTGCTGCCGGTCATGATGATCTTCCTCTCCGTGATGATGGTGAGCAGTGTGAAATACCCGAGCTTCAAATCCATCGACCTGCGCTCGCGGAGCACCTTTGCCAAAACCGTCATCGCGGGGGTGTTCATCGGGTCGCTGGTGGTGTTGCGGGAGAAGATATTCTACTTCGTCCTGCCGCTGGTCTTCACGGCCTATCTGGTGTACGGATTCGTGCGGCCACGGATCTCGAGCCGGATGCGGCGTGAAATCGAGGACGCGTATGAGGACGAGGAGGACGGGGAGGAGCCGGACGACGGGTTGAGCAGCGGGGAGAGGTTGTAACGCGCGATGTCATTGCTGCCCGCCATCGTGCAGGGGGGATTGATCGGGCTGATCACCGGCTTCGTCATTTGCATCCCCGTCGGACCCGTCAATGTCACCATCATCAACGAGGGCGCGCAGCGCGGGTTTCGCTGGGCCGTGATGATCGGGTTCGGCGCCATCGTGATGGAGGTCATCTACTGCGCGGTCGGGTTTGCCGGATTCAGCACCCTGCTCTTCACCTCGCGCCTCGTGAAAGCCGCCATGGAGTTGATCAGCTTTCTGCTCTTGCTCTACCTGGGCTTGAAATACCTCGCGGCCAGGTCCGTGCCCGCCAGCAATCCCGCCGTGGAGAAGTTCGAGGAAAAACTGCACCCGCACTCCGCGTTCATGACCGGTTTTGTCCGCGTCCTTGGAAACCCCATCGTGCTCCTGTTCTGGATCGCCGTGGCGGGCGCGTTCACCTCGCACGAGTGGATCTCGCCCGGCTGGCCGGCAAAGGGTTCCTTCTTCGCGGGAGTGGGCGTGGGCGGATCCCTCTGGTTCCTGCTGCTCAGTTACATCGTCAGCCTGCGGCACGGACGATTTTCGACGCACACACTGCTCCGCATGTCCCAGGTGTCCGGCGCGCTGCTGCTATGCGTCGCGCTCATCCTGGGCGTGCGCATCGTGACCCTGCTGGCGCGCCGGGGGGGATGAGGGGGGCCGTACTGGTGTTGAATTAGGGACGACGGAAGAGCAGCCGGGCGCTCATACTCTTACTCATAATCCCTATGACATCAGGGCCTTGGAGCATGGAGTAAGAGCACGAGTAGGAGTATGAGCAAGAGCCAGCGAGGTGCTTAGTTCAATGGCAATGGAGGAGGACCGTCGGCAAGACAAACCCCGGTGCCCGCGCGCGGACAGGTCGCTTGCGGAGCCGGGATTGCGGGCGAGTTGGCGAGGCGGCGAATTACTCCGGCAGCGGCAGGTGGATCGGCGCGCCGGGACCCAGGGGGAGGTCGAGCAGATACCAGACAACCAACTGCACGGACCACACGACGCCAAAGGCAATCGAGTAAGGCAGCATCGAGGAGATCAACGTGCCCAGCCGGATGTTCCGGTCATACTTGCGCGCGAACGCCAGGATGATCGGAAAATACGGCAGCAGCGGCGTGATGATGTTGGTGATCGAATCGCCGATGCGATACGCCGCCTGCGCCATTTCCGGGGAGAAACCGAGGCTCATGAGCATGGGCACCACGACCGGCGCCATCAGAGCCCATTTGGCCGATGCCGATCCGATGAAGAAGTTGATCACGGCACTCAGCACGATGATGCCCAGCAGCAGCGGGATCGCCCCCACGCCGATCCCTTTCAAAAAGTCCGCCCCGGCCAGGGCGAACATGAGGCCGAGATTCGACCACCGGAAATAGGTGACAAATTGCGCCGCCATGAAGGCCAGCACGATGTAACCGCCCATGGTCGCCATTGTGTCCCCCATCATCCTCGCCACGTCGCCCGTCGTGCGAATGTTTCCAAGGATCAGCCCATACACCAGTCCGGGGATGACGAAGACGATGGCAATCAAGGGAATCAGCGACTCATAGAACGGCGCGAGGCCGCCTGCTTCATCACGCAGCAACGCTCCATTCGGAAAACTGAGCAGCCCGCACGCGATCAGGGTCAGCAGGCCCGCCCCGATCGCCGCCAGCGCGGCCGTCCGTTCCCTTTCCGTGAGCCTCGTGCTTTGGGTGTCGGGCGGTTCCAGGGCCTGATCGGGTTTCCAGGGCCCCAGCCGGGGTTCGACTATTTTCTCGGTGACCCACCAGCCGGCGGCCACGATCAGGAAGGTCGAGGCGACCATGAAGTAGTAATTCGCGGTGGCGACCACCTGGTAGGTCGGGTCATAGAGCTTCGCGGCGGCGTCGGTGAATCCGGCCAGCAACGGATCCAGCGCGTTGATGACGAGGTTCGCCGAGAAGCCTCCCGACACCCCGGCGAAGGCCGCGCACAATCCGGCCACCGGATGGCGTCCAACGCTGGCAAAAAGAACGGCGCCCAGCGGGGTCAGAACGACATAGCCGGCATCGGCGGCCACGTTGCTCATGACGCCGGCGAGGACCAGCGCGGCGGTCAGGATGCCGCCGGGCACGGCGGTGACGAACCATTTGAGCAGCGTGGCGATCAGGCCGCTTCGTTCGGCCACGCCGATTCCGATCATCGCGACCAGGACGACGCCCAGCGGGGGGAAGCTGGTGAAGTTCTCCACCGCCTCCGTGAACATGCGCTGGAGATTGTCGCGCGTGAGAAGGTTCACCGGTTCAATGATCTCGCCTGAAACCGGATGCGGGAGGGTCCAGTGGACGGACACGGCGATCCAGCTTGCGACGGGGACGAGCACGGCCATCAGGAAGAAGAGGAAGAGCGGGTCGGGGAGACGGTTGCCGGCGCGTTCGATGAAATCCAGCCAGCGGTTGAACAGGCGTGTGTGAAGTCGGGGAACGGACGCCGGGCTGGACATGGCGACATTCGATGGAGCGGAGTCCGCCAGGTCAACGCCAAAACCATCGGACGACGGACGGAGGTGCCGGAGCGTCGGTGGTTTCCCACGGGATTGACAGAGTCCCCTGGAAAGGAGAATTCTGCCGCGGTACTTCCACACCCCGATCCTGAAACCATTTCACTTCCACCATGAAACCTCCCTATCACCCCATCATCTATGTGCGCGGATTCGCGGCGACCATGAGCGAGATCGAGAATACGGTCGCCTCGCCCTACATGGGATTCAACCTCGGTTCCACCAAATTGCGCCAGGCGCATGACGGCCAGCCGGTCCGGTTCATCTTCGAGTCGCCGCTGATCCGGTTGATGAAGGACTTCGGATACTGCGAAACCTATGATCGCGGGGATCTGATCGACTCGGGATTTGTCGCCCGCCAACGCGAGGCCGGACGGGGCGACGACCTGTTCCGCAGCATCTGGGTGTTTCGCTACTACGAGCAGGTGTCTGCGGATTTGGGGACGGGCGATAGGGTGCGGATACCGGAATTTGCCCGCGACCTGAAGGCTTACATTCATCAGATCCGGGACCTGCTCTGCCGCACGGCCGCGGAGAAGAAGAACTTCAAGGTGTATCTGGTGGCGCACTCCATGGGGGGACTGATCTGCCGTTGCTATCTCCAGACACTCCCCGACAACCAGCCCAGTTACGTGGACAAGGTGTTCACCTACGCCACCCCGCACAACGGGATCGACCTGGGTGGCATCAACACACCGAATCTCGGCGCTTTCGATTGGTTTCACACCAGCAACTTCAACCGGAAAGAGATGCGCCGTTTCCTGAAGATCCGGGAGAAGGGCGCCGAAGCGAACTCGCTGGAC
>DATKEE010000080.1:0-19262 GCA_035544555.1 Candidatus Methylomirabilota bacterium | reverse complement strand
CTCGACCAGATGGTGATCGAGCACCTGCTGGGGAAACGCTAATCCCCTCGCGTTTTTTAGCGCGGGCGTCCTCGCCTGGCCAAAGGGGTCAGTTCTTGGTATTGACTACTCCTTCAAGTTTCCGGACCAAGAGTAGTCAATACCAAGAACTGACCCCTTTGGCTTTCATTTCGGCATCGCGTTGACCGTGCTGTAAATCTCGCGCGATATCGTCCCGCCGTCCGCCGCCTTGATCCGGAACCGGATCCGCATCTGCATCACCGGCCGCATGTCCCGCAGCCGCAGGAACACCCGCCTCGGATCATCCCCCATTCGCACGGATCGGATCGATACGACATCCCGTCCCTCCTGCCCCGGGTGCTCCACTGAGAACTCCGGCGATCCGTATTTCTCCCACCAGATGTAGTTCCACCGTTCCACCGCGTAATTCTGTTCATCGGTCGCCGACTCCGGATCCAGCGGTTCGCTGAATTCGATTTCAACCCCGTCGCTTTTCACCCGCAGTCCCACCGGCAGGCGCAACGGTTGGCCGGTAAAACGCACGCGTTGGAACCCCGCGTCCAGCGCCGCGCTGGTCTGCCAGCCCTTCAACCCGCTCAAATAAAGCTGCCCATCGACAGGATGAAACCGCCCCCGCATCATTCCCGAGTTGAACCCGAGGGGCAGTTGCACCACTCCGCCCTGCACCGCCCCGTTCACCTCCTCCATCATCACAAAAAACAGCGAACACCGCCCGTAGGACGTGTGAAGCAATCCTCCCTCAAGCGGCCCCCATCGGTCACTGGTCACCCACACCTGGCCGCCGCTCGAATTGTCAATCGCCATCGGCAGCCAGCAGATCGGCGGATCGTAATCGTCGGGCGCCTCCTCCCGGCCCGAGTGCGGCACATAGCCATAAAACCCTCCCGGCTTCACGAGGTTGATCCGGCTGGTCGGCGTCCAGTTGCCCTGGTTGTCGCTCGTGGTCAACTGTCCCTCCGGTCCCACGCTCAACCCGTTCGGCGCGCGAAACCCGGCCGCCACCACCGACTCCCGTCCACCCCCCTTCGGGACCTTGAACATCGCGCCCGTCAGCGCGATCTCCGGATCCGCGCGATGCCCGCATCGCGTGTAATAGAAATTCCCCTCCGCATCCGCGTCCAGTCCCATCGCGAACGCGTGATAACTGGGCGCCACGTATCCGTCATTGTTGAAGTTCTCGTAATGATCCGCCTCCCCGTCCCCGTTCAAATCCCGCAGCCGCGTGATCTGATCCCGGCCCCGCACGTGCACCACGTCGTTCACAATCTTCAACCCCAGCGGCTCATACAACCCGGCCGCAAACCGCTTCCACTTCACTTGCCCCAGACCCTCGTCAATCCCCGACACCAGCCACACGTCCCCGTTCCAGGTGCACACCGCCGCCCGTCCATCGGAAAAAAAGTCGTGCCCCGTCAACCGCATCCACGACCGCCAGGGATTCTCCTCCGGCACCGCAATCGTATCCACCACATACGCCCCCGTTCCCAACCCTCTCCGCCCGCGAACGGTCAACGTCTCCGGCCACAGCGCCGGACCCCCGCTCCGCAGCGCCCCGGGATCCTGGACATCACTGAACCGCCGCAACCCCGCGGCCAGCGTTTGTCCCCGCAACGTCAAAGCCGGCGCCATCACCACCTTGAAAAGCAACGGCTCGTCGCCCGCGGCCAGATGCAGCTCGATCCGTCGATCTCCCACCGCCTCCAATCGTCCCTCACCGCCGCGCCACGGATTTCCCTCCGCTCCAAACACACCGATGGAAAGTCCTTGTTCCCCGCCAGCCCGCGCCACCGCGCCTCCGGCTGCCATTGAGATGGAATCCACGGGCAGGTCCGCGGACTTCTCCCACAACAACAGGCTCAGCGCGCGTGCCCGCTTTCCGACACGCAACGTCCGCGTGAACGCCTCCGAGCCGTCCTCGCGTTCAAACCCCGGCAGTTCGTACACCGTCGTCCCGCCCACCGTGTAATGCAGCACCACCTGCCTGCCATGACGAAACAATCCCTTGTAATGCGCCCTCCCCCGCGGCAACGTCCCCACCGCATTCGACCTGGGCTCACTAAAGTCTCCTTCCACCGCCCAACCCGGACCGTTCGACGTCCGAAAAACCACCCCGCCATCCACCAATGCGGGACCGTCCCCCTTGTAGGACGTCAAATGCGTGCGGCTCAGATCAAGAAACGACCCCTTCCACGCGACCGCCCAACGCAGGGTCTCCGTATCGAATCCAACCGCCGCCTCCCGTCCCAACCGGATGGCAATCCCACGAATCGCAAAGTAGTCGAACGCCTCGCCCGCCTCCCGCCCAAGCGTGTTGGAGAGGAACGGCCCATAGTCCATGACCACTCCCTTGCCCGCCGGCGCCACGTCCCGAACCTGACCCCCGTCACGGCCGCCGTCTGACTCCTGAGCCTGCGCCCCGTTCACCGCGAGGATCAGCGCCCCGGCTGTGCCAACAACAAAACGCCACCCCGCGCTCGCCGCTCCCGAGCCCATCACTCCGCCACCCCCTCGCCAGCCGTCCCATCACCGGGTCCTCTCAGCGTCGCCATCCAGCACGATGTGTTCTCCGCCAACCCGCGGTTGTCCGGGGCCCGGAGAATCTCCGGCATCCCGGGCAAGGTGAACATGTCATCCAAAGCGAGAGTATTCTTCATGGCCCGATCCACGTGAGATTGCCCGCAGGCTACGATTTGTGCCTCCCCCTGTCACTGATGAATCATCGAACTTTCAATCGCTGATTGCACTGGGCACGAGGCTCGGCTACTAAACGGCCATGCGTTTCATCGGAAGCGTCATCGAAAAACTCCAGCGTCACCCCAAAAGAATCGTCTTTCCGGAAGGGACCGAACCGCGCGTCCTGCAAGCCGCCCGTCAGTTTCACTCGCTCCGGCTCGGGGCGCCCATCCTGCTCGGCGACCGCACCCGGGTCAAGGAAGCCGCGGAGCAACTGAATCTCTCCCTCGAAGGGGTGCGCATCATCAACCCCTCGGAAAGCGAGGACCTGGACGCGTTCGCCCGGCGTTTCGAAATGCTGCGGCGCTTCAAGGGCATCAAGGAGCGCGAGGCCCGCGACGCGATGCTGAAACCCAACTATTACGGCGCCATGATGGTCGCCATGCACCAGGCCGACGGTCTCGTCTCCGGCACCAGCGAAGTCACCGGCGGTGTCCTCCGTCCGCTCTTCCAGATCATCAAGGTCGCCCCCAAGGCAACCACCGCGTCCAGTTGCATGATCATGGAAGTCGAGGACACGCGATTCGGCAAACGCGGCGTGATGTTCATGGCCGACTGCGGCGTCATCCCCGATCCAACGGTCGATCAACTGGCCGACATCGCCGTTTCGACGGCGCGCCTTGCGCATCTGCTGCTCGACACCCGCCCGCGCGTCGCCCTCCTCTCCTTCTCCACCCGCGGCAGCGCCACCCATCCCTCCATCGGCAAGGTCCAGGCCGCCGGCGCCCTGGCCGAACAGAAGGCGCGCCAGCAACAACTCGATGCCGATTTCGAAGGCGAACTCCAGCTCGACGCCGCGCTCGTGCCCGAGATCGCGGCCCGCAAACTCCCCGAAAGCAAGGTCGCCGGCCGGGCCAACGTCCTCATCTTTCCCGACCTCAACTCCGGCAACATCGGCAGCAAACTCATCCAGCACGTCGCCCGCGCCAACGCCTACGGCCAGATCCTCCTCGGCCTCGACCAACCCGCCGCCGATGTCTCCCGCGGCTCCAACGCCCACGACATCCTGGGCGTCGCCGCTATCGTCGGCGTCCAGGCCATCGCCAGCTCCAACATCCAGACCGCCCCGGGCCGTCTCCCCTCGGGCGCGTAGCCTTTCTTCGAGATGAACAACCTGGTGACCCCGCGGGTCTTCATTGCGGCCACGCGGCAAAACGACGGAAAGACCACGACCTCCCTGGGGCTCCTCGCCGCCTTGCAGGCCCACTACCCCCGCATCGGCTACATCAAACCCGTCGGCCAGCGCTTCGTCGAAATCGAGGAACAAAAAATCGACGAGGACACCGTCCTCATGGATCAGGTCTATCGCCTCAACTGTCCCCTCGCGGACATGAGCCCCATCGCCATCGAACCCGATTTCACCCGCAAATACCTCGAATCCGCCAATAACGACGAGTTGATCCGCCGCATTCAGGACGCCTTCAACCGCGTCGCCTGGGAACGCGACTTTGTCCTCGTCGAAGGCTCCGGCCATGCAGGCGTCGGCTCCGTCTTCGACCTCTCCAACGCCCGCATCGCCAGTCTCCTCAACGCAAAGGTCGTCATCATCTCCCAGGGCGGCATCGGCAAACCCATCGACGAAGTCGCCCTCAACCACGCCCTCTGCAAACAGGAGGGCGTCGAGATCATCGGCGTCATCCTCAACAAGGTCCTCCCCGAAAAAATCGATTACATTCAGGACTTCGCCGCGCGCGGCTTCAAACGCCAGGGACTCGAACTGTTCGGCGTCATCCCGCACCACCGCATTCTTTCCTATCCCTCCGTCGATCTCATCCGCGAGGAACTCCAGGCCGAACTCCTCAACGCCTCCAGCCAGATCAACAACCTCGTTGAACACGTCGTTGTCGGCGCAATGGGCGTCCAGAACGCCCTCCGCTTCTTCAAGCGGCGCGCGCTCGTCATCACCCCGGGAGATCGCGAGGACATCATCCTCTCCGTCGCCACCGCCCTCACCGGTTCCGCCTCCAACGGCCTCGCCGGCATGCTCCTGACCGGAAATCTTCTCCCCTCGGAGACCGTCCTCAAGGCCATCCGCGACATTCCCTTCCCCGTCCTCCTCACCCGCGAGGACAGCTACGAGGTCGCCTCCAAGGTTCACGACCTGATCGTGAAAACCCGCCCCAATGACTTCGATAAAATCGCCCTCATCCGCGACCTCATCGCCAGACACGTCAATGTCCAGCGCATCATCGAACGGCTGTCGCCATGACCCTCCCGTTTTCCCTCAATCCCGCGCTCGGCGACCTTCCAGTCTATCAACCCGGCCGTCCCATCGATGAAGTCGCCCGTGAACTCGGACTGCCCGCCTCGGACATCATCAAGCTCGCCTCGAACGAAAATCCGCTCGGCCCCTCCCCCAAAGCCCTGGCCGCCATGCGGGAGGTCCTCGCCCAACTCCACCTCTATCCCGACGGCAACGCGTTCCACCTCAAACGCGCGCTCGCGGAACATCTCGACCTCGATCCCGCCAACCTCATCCTCGGCAACGGCTCCAACGAGATCATCGAATTCACCGGCCATGCCCTCATGGGACCCGGCGTGGACGTCGTCGTCTCCCAATACTGCTTCGCCATCTATCCCATTGTCGCCAAACTTTTCGGCGCCCATCCCATCGTCGTTCCCGCCCGCCACCACGGCCATGATCTGCCCGCCATGCTCAAGGCGGTGACTCCCGCCACACGGGTGATGTTCGTCGCCAACCCCAACAACCCCACCGGCACCCTCGCCCCCCGGCCCGAGGTCATCCAACTCGTCAACGACTTTCCCCGGCACGTCCTGCTGGTCCTCGACGAGGCCTACCTCGAGTTTCTGGATCAACCCGTCGATTTCCTCCCGCTCATCCGCCGAGGCCAGGCGCCCAATCTCCTGCTCATGCGGACCTTCTCGAAGATTTTCGGCCTGGCCGGACTGCGGCTCGGTTATGGCATCGCCCAGCCGGAACTCATCGCCGCCCTGGAAAAGGTCCGCCAGCCTTTCAACATCAATTCGATCGCCCAGGCCGGTGCGCTGGCCGCGCTCGGGGATTCCGAACATCTCGCCCGCACCCGCGCCAACAACCGCGCCGGAATCGAGTTCTTCCAGCTCGCCTTCCGCCAGCGGAACTGGGAATTCATCCCCTCCCACGCCAACTTCATCCTCCTCAGGGCCGGCAACGGCCAAGCCGTCTTCGAATCCCTCCAACGCGATGGCATCATCACCCGTCCCATGGCCGGCTACGGCCTGCCCGAATGGATCCGCATCTCCATCGGCACCGCCAGTGAAAACTCCCGCTGCCTCGATGCCTTGCGCCGCGCTCTGGAATCCTCCTGAACAATCGGGAATTCCAAATCACCGGCGTGTCTGAAACGTTCCCCGCCCGGCTTCCGCTCAACCGGCGGTCGTATTCGTCTCGAGCCCCGCCTCCCACCGCAGCGCCGCCTCCAGATTCTCGATCTTTACCGGCTTCGACACATAATCGTCCATCCCCGCCTCCAGACACGCCTCCCGATCCCCCTGCATCGCATTCGCCGTTATCGCCACGATCCGGACCGACGCCGACGAATCATGCCGCCGCCGAATCCGTCGCGTCGCCTCATACCCGTCCATATCCGGCATCTGACAGTCCATAAGGATCACGTCGTAGGCGATGCGACCCAATGCCTCGATCACCTCCTCGCCATTGGATACCACGTCCGCGGAATGCCCCAGCTTCTCGACCTGTCGCAACGCCACCCGCTGATTCACAATGTTGTCTTCCGCAATCAGCACCTTCAATCGCCTCGCCGGTCTGGCCGGCGCCGACGCCGACGCCGGAGCACTCGATGTTCGGGAGACTCCGCGGAATGGCATCCTGCCCGATCCCCCCATCAGCCTTCTCAGCGCCTCCCGCAACGGCTCCTCCTTGACCGGCTTCACCAGATACGACTCGATTCCCTCCCGTCTCAAAACCACCGGATCGAGCCGGTCACACATCGAGGTCAACATCAAGAGCCGGGTCCCCGCAATCGCGGAGTCCGCCTTGATCTGTCGCGCCAGCGTCAAACCGCTCATCCCCGGCATTTCCATGTCCAACAACACCACCTCGCACGGCTTCCCCGCAACCGCCGCCGACCAGAGATGCTTCAACGCCGAAAGGCCGTCCCCCACCGACACCGCGTCCATGCTCCAGCTCTCGACCCACCGCGTCAAAAAGCCCCGGTTCGTCTCGTTGTCGTCCACAATCAAGACCCGTCTTCCCTCCAGGAGACCGTTGGTCCTGGCCTCCGGCGCCAATCCCGCGCTCCCCCGTTCCAGTTTCAGCGTAAACCAGAACGTTGATCCCTCTCCCGGACGGCTGACGACACCGATCCTTCCCCCCATGATCTCCACCAGACGGCGCGTGATCGCCAGCCCCAGACCCGTTCCGCCATGCCGACGGCTGGTGGATGAATCCGCCTGTTCAAATGGCTGAAACAACCGCCGCTGGGCCTCCTCGCTGATCCCCTCCCCCGTGTCCCGCACCGAAAAATGCAACTCGACTTTCCCGCCTTGTTCCGCCGACAACGAAACCTCCAGGCTGACATCCCCGGACTCCGTGAACTTGATCGCGTTCCCAAGCAGATTGAGCAACACCTGCCGGATGCGCCCCGGATCGCCCCTCAATGCGGTCGGAGTTCCGGGAACCACTTGTTGCGTGATCTCCAATCCCTTGCTTTGCGCTCTCACCGCAATCAGCTCCACCGTCCCCTCGATCACTTCCCGAAGATCGAAATCCACACTGTCGAAATGCAGCTTGCCCGCCTCAATTTTCGAAAAATCCAGAATGTCGTTGAGAACGGCCAACAACGCCTCGCCGCTCTCTTTCACCGTCGCGGCAAAGGCGCTCTGCTCCTCGTTCAGACCCGTCTCAAGCAATAAATTGGTCATCCCGATCACCCCGTTCATCGGCGTTCGAATCTCATGGCTCATGCTCGCCAGAAACAGGCTCTTGGCCCGATTCGCCGACTCAGCCGCCTCCTTCGCCTCGTGAAGATCCTCATTGATCCGCGCCAGTTCCGAGTTCTTGATCGCAATCTCCTCCGCCTGCCGCTCCAATGCCGCCGTCCGCTCCCCCACCCGCACCTCCAACCCGTCTCGGGTGGCGCTCAACTCCCGCTGCGCCTCCCGAAGCAGCCGGTTCTTGCGCACCATCAATACCACCCCGCCGGCCACCAGCACCAGCACCACGGACATTGCGAACAGCGCCGCGGTCAAACGAGCCTGCGTCCACCATGACGGTTGCTCGAGCACCCGCACGTCTTCCGGCGATCTCAGCCGCAACACCAGGGAATGCGCCTCCTGCCGCTCCTCCCGCCCCAACTCGCAGACGCCGACCAATTCCAGCCGGCTGCCCGGTTTCCACTCCGCCATCCCCTCCTCCATGGCCGACACGTCCAGCGAGGCCTCGATCAGCATCTCCTCACCCTGAACCAGCAACTGCATCCCCTCGTCCCTCTTGACGAGGTTCTTTAACACGCCTTCCGTCCGAACCAGCCGCCCGTCAAGCCGCTCATCCACTGGCTCCGCCGTCCCCAAGTCCATAGGCTCGGGTTCTCTGCCCGACCCCACCCGCCGAAACACCGCCTCGCGCATCACAAACCGCCTTCCTTCATTCCCCGGAAAACCCACCAATTCCACCCGATCCCCCGGCTCCAGTCTCCCGAACTGCCGGCTAAGCGCCATCAGCGTGTCCCAGTCGTCCTGCACGTAGAGGTATTGCCCGGGCAGATGAAACACCACCACTCCCGATGTCCTGACCCGCTGATTCAACGCGTTGATCGGACTGAACTGCCTCAGACTCCCCATGCTCCGATGCGGCAGTTCAAACACATTCTCCGGCATCGGATCGTCCACTTGAATCTCCTCCGCGGAAGGCGTCCACAGCTCAATCCCCATAAGCTGCCGCCGGGCATTGGGAATCGCCGCGCAGACCCCGCGAACCCGCACCACGGAACCCCGCATTTCCTCCAGCCCGACCGACCAGGGCAACAGGACCCGGAACCCGCCGCTGAACGTGGTTATCTCCAGCCGCCCCATGGCCCCCTCACGAACCACGTCCCTGACATAACCGCGCATCTTCACCCACTGCCCCTCCTCCACTCCCGTCAACGCGTGCTCCAGCGTCACCACGGGCGCGTCCAGATGCCCCGTTCTCGTTCCCGGATGCAGCTTGATCACCGCGTTCGTGATCACCGGGACAAAATCACCCGGGCTTGTGATGCCTCGCACTTCCACCAACATCCCGTCCGCGAGTCCAACCGATTCTTCCCACCGGGGATTCACCACCCGCACCCCCGCGCTTCCATCCTGGATGAACATGAAATCGGACTCCTCATGCGACCACGTCACGGATCCCCTCAAATGAACCCCGTATCCCCGCTCCGCCTCGTCCGGCGTCAACTCCCTCACTTGTGCCGCCAGCCGCAGCAACGGCAACCCCTGGCCAGACGGATGGCGCCCCTCCTCCGTCCCGCCTCTCAATGGACGATAAAGGGCATTCCTCAGAACACCCTCCACCCCATCGAATGACGGCAGACCAATCGCCTCCACCAGTTCCCCGACCCCAACTCCCTTCGTCTGCAATGTTTCCAGGCGGATCTGACCTCCTTGATCCCAGAGGATCAGTCTTCGCCCGGGAGCCTGACTCCTGACCTCCCCCTCCACCCGCACCCACTCCCCCGCAACGGCTGTTTCGAACTGGTCGGACGTTGTCACGGGAAGCGAAAACCTCGCGTCATCCGCCAGCCACCCCTTCACTTCGATGTCCTCCGCCCCCTGCACCCACAGGGTCATCTCCGCCGCTTCACCCTGCCCGCCCGGCGTCGCGGTGAACACACCTTGCAACCGAACGAAGGCGCCCTCGAACTGCGGAACCGGATCGTCGCGCCCCGACAGGAGAAGGATCGCCCTGACCCGGTTCGTGGACTCCACAATGAGATCCACGGCGTTGTGCCACGAATCCACCTCCACCTGCCGGTCAACCAAACCCTCCAATGCGACCACGCGAGTGTTCAATCTGTCCGATTCACCCAGTCGTCCCGCGGCAGACGTCACGTCGAGCGGTTTCAAACCGTCCACTACCCGCACCTCTGTCCGGTCCCAGAGCACCTGCTGTTTGGATGGAACAATCCAACCGTCGATCTCCACCTTCTGTCCGGGCCGAAGTGCGACAGGGCAGTCCCCAATCGGCATATAGGCGCCCTCCCCCTGAGATGCACCCCACGCAACCTTCCAAGCCGGGTCGAAATAATAGATCAATATCTCCGTCCGAATCCGTATCGCGCGATCCACCTGCGCCATTTCTACCGACCATATCTCCTTGATGTCGGTGATGACCTGACCCTCCTCCGGACCCAACCCGGTCTCCTGACCCACCGCCTCCTCCCCAGGGATAAACACCCCCAGGACAAGCGCCGCCAACAGGAGGGCCGTCATACACCTCGGTCGCCCGAATCGGGATCGTCTCTCAATCTGTATGGGGTGCGCCATCAACCAGGCAACGCAATCATGCCAATCCAATCGGCACAGCGAGCTTGCTTCCCATCCCTATCGGTCAATCCAACAGAGACTTGAGAGTTTCCCGCCTCCTTTTTTATGCCGGGAAGTCCCCACCCTTCTGCCCCAAAACCCGACACCTTTCGAACCCCGTCCGCCCCCTGTTCCAGTCATCAGTCGCGCTCCTGCCTGCTCACCTCCAGACGGGCAACATCCATCCCCAAAATGCAGACGTCGTCGCCAAACAGGCCGTCCACGGCAAACTCCCGGATCTCCCCGATCAGGCCATCGAACAACTCCGGAAGCGGCTCCTGGACACGCCTGCCCACCGCCTCCATCAACATTTCCTGCGTGTAAAGGGTCTCGTCGGGCCCCTCCACCTCATACAAGCCGTCCGTGTAAAGTATCACCCGGTCCCCTTCCTCCAGCGCCTGCTCCGCGGTCGGATAGCTCGAGTCATCCACCAACCCCAGGGGCGGACGCGCCTTCCCACCTGGCAGGGGCAGATATTCCACCTTGCCCGTCCGCTGGCGCACCACCATCTGCTTCGGATGCCCCGCGTTCGCGTACCGCATCTGCCCCGTCGCCAGGTCCGCCACCAGATAAAAGGCCGTCGTAAACATCGGGTTCCCCGTCTGCTTCAAAATCGCCCGCAAATCCCGATTCATCTGCCCCAGCAATTGTCCCGGATCGGTCACCGTCGCCGTCAGTTCCTCAACCAGCGCCCGCAGCATCGCCGTCACCAGTGCCGACTGCACCCCGTGCCCCATCACGTCGCAGACAAACAACCCCGCCTTCGTGTCCGATAACGCCACCACGGTATAAAAATCACCCCCCACCGTGCCCGACGGAAAATATCGATGACAAAACCGCAACGCGCTGTCCACCGGATCCGCCTGGCGCGGGAAGCTTGGATACTGCTGCGGCAGGATGGCCTGCTGGATTTCCCGCGCCATCCGGATGTCTTCCTCCATCTGCTCGTTCTTGGCGCGCAATTCCTCCCGGCTCCGCGCCAGTTCCGCGTTCGCGCGCTTCGCCTGCTCCTCCGCAAGCTTCTTCTCCGTGATGTCCCAGAATATTCCCTGCAACCCGATGATCTCCCCCCGCGCGTCATACAACGGCGTCTTCACCACCTGCACATACAGCTTGTCCCCCCCGGGCGGATGATGCTCCTCCACCGCCTCGAACAGCTTGCCCGTCTCCAGAATCTTCCGGTCGTCCCGCTGATACTTCGCCGCCAGCTCGGGCGGAAAGAAATCAAAGTCGGTCGTCCCCAGTATCTCCTCCAACGGCCGGCCCAGCGTCTGGCAGAAACGCTGGTTCGCAAACGTGAACCGCTCGTTCAAATCCTTCCGAAGAATGTTCTGCGGCAGGTTCTCCACCAGCGAATGATACAGCGCCTCCGAGTCCCGCAGACTCGCCTCCGCCTGCACCCGCTGCGTGATGTCCTCCACCGTCCCCTCGTAATACTGCAGCCGCCCCTGCCCGTCCCGCACCGCCCTCACATTCTCCGAAATCCAGATCACCGTCCCGTCCCTCCGATACACCTGCGATTCAAAACCCGTCACCGTGTCGTTCTCCTCCATCAACCGCCGGAACTCGTGACGCCGGTTCGGATCCACGTACAGCTTCGATCCGATGTCCCGGATGTTCGCCATCAAATCGTCCGCCGACTCATACCCGTAAATCTGCGCCAGCGCCGGATTCGCGCTGATGTAACCGCCGTCCGGCGTCGTCTGGAAAATGCCCTCGAACGTATTCTCGAAGATGCCCCGGTACTTCTCCTCCGCCTCCAATAACGCCGTCTCCGCCGCCTGCCGCTCGATCGCGTATCGAAGCGACCGCGTCAGCAGGTGCGTGTTGATCTGCCCCTTGACCAGGTAATCCTGCGCCCCTTCATGCACCGCCTGCACCGCCACGTTCTCGTCATCCACCCCGCTCAACACCACCACCGGCACCTGCAGCGCGCTCTCATACAGCCGGTCCAGATTGGACAAACCCGCCCCCTCCGCCAGTGACAAATCCAGCAGCACCACGTCAAAATCATCGTCCGCCTCCAATCGCTTCGCCGCCTCCGCCACCCGCTCCATCACCTCCAGCTCAAACCGCACATCCTCCGCCGC
Source organism: Candidatus Methylomirabilota bacterium (assembly GCA_035544555.1). Classification (GTDB taxonomy): domain Bacteria; phylum Verrucomicrobiota; class Verrucomicrobiia; order Limisphaerales; family DATKEE01; genus DATKEE01. The sequence continues at coordinate 6,894 of DATKEE010000080.1, read as the reverse complement.
TTCCAGCAACCGCCGGATCTCCCCCGCGTACTCGGGTTGATCCTCGATCAACAGAATCCGGATCACCGGTTCACCACCCTCCGTCGCCCGCGCATTGACGCCGCTTGCTGGCACGGCTGCAAAATAGGCAATCAACCGGGAAAATCCACCAGATTATTCCATCAGACCACGACTGTCTCCGCCTTCTCCCCCATCCCGTGTTTGACCTCCTCCATCGAAATCCGGATGATCACTCCATCATGCGTCTCCCAGTTTCGACCTCGGCCATCCTCACGTTCGCCCTTCTGTTCTCCCACCCCGGCGCCTCCCGCTCCAATGCCGCCGAACCCCGCTGGTGGAAGGGCAACCTCCACACCCACTCCCTCTGGAGCGACGGCGATGACTACCCCGAAATGATCGCCGAATGGTACCACACCAACGACTACCACTTCCTCGCCCTTTCGGATCACAACATCCTCCTCAAAGGCGAAAAATGGATCGATGCCACGGAGAACAAGGGAGGCGAGGCGGGATTCCAACGTTACCTGGAACGCTTCGGCGCCGATTGGGTCGAAACCCGCGAACGCGAGGGCCGGCGGGAAGTCCGGCTCAAGACCCTCGAGGAATTCCGCGGACAATTCGAAGGCCCCGGCCGGTTCCTCATGATCCCCTCCGAGGAAATCACCGACCGCTACAAGACCGCCCCTGTCCACATCAACGCCACCAACCTCCGCGACTACATCCCCCCGCAAGGCGGCGACAGCGTCGTCGAAGTCATGCAAAATAACGTCGATGCCGTCCTCAACCAACGCCGTGAAACCGGCCAGCCCATGTTCCCGCACCTCAACCATCCCAATTTCGGCTGGGGCGTTACCGCCGAGGAATTGATGCGCGTCCAGGGCGAACGATTCTTCGAAGTTTACAACGGCCATCCCGCCGTCCACAACGAGGGCGATGACCTCCACGCCTCCACCGAACGCATGTGGGACATCATTCTCACCTGGCGCATCGCCGTCCTCGACATGGAACCCATGTTCGGCATTGCCGTCGATGACGCCCACAATTACCACGGGATGGCCTCCAACCGCTCCAACCCCGGCCGCGGCTGGGTCAGCGTCCGCGCCGCCGAACTCACCCCCGACACCATCGTCCACGCCATGGAAGCCGGCGATTTCTACTCGTCCAGCGGAGTCACCCTGAACGCGATCCGCCGCGAAGGCGACCGGCTGTCCATCGACATTAAGCCTCAACCCGGCGCCACCTATCGCACGCAGTTTATAGGCACGCGCCGCGATTTCGACCGCCACAACGAACCCATCCGCACCACCGGCGGCGAGGCCCTTCGCGTCACCCATCGATACAGCGACGACGTCGGAACCCTCCTGGCCGAAGTCGAAGGCGCCGCGCCACAATACCGGATCCGGGGCGACGAACTCTATGTCCGGGCGAAGGTGATCTCGTCGCGATTGAAGGAGAATCCCTACCACGCCGGCGAATTCGAGCAGGCCTGGACCCAGCCCTGGGTCATCACGGAGTAGTGATTCATTGATGGAATCACAAGGGGGTCAGGTCTCAATATTCAACAAATCAGGTATTGTCGGAATTCGCTTGGTTGAGCATTGCAACATCCCGGGAAGCTCATTCGCGAATCACCGAAAAATCGTCGATGCAAATGTTGAATGTTGAGACCTGACCCCGCTTGGTTCAGCAAGGCATCAAGCTGCCCGGCCTGTCTGAGCCGATGCGGCACGCGGCTCCCTTCACCGCCGGCGCCCCGCCGCACCCCGGCACACGGGTTCCATTCGTCCGGCCGCTCATCTGTCCGAGCTTCATTCGATTCCCATTCCTGCCGTCAAACCGGCCCTCACCCCGCGCACGCGTCCAACTTTTTTTCTTGGACCGTCTTCGAAACACCGGAACAATGCGTTCGTTGCCCATGCCCGCCACCGCCGCAAAGAAGAACGCCGCCGCCCGCAAACGCCGCTCCCCCTTCGGCGATTATCAACCCGGTGGTTTCTTCGACGAAATGTTCGACCGGAACCGCGTGGTCCGGCCCCATTACCGCAAGCTGCTTGAGCGAATGGAACGCCTGAGCCCGGACGCGCTCGACCAGCGCCGGCAGATGGCCGACACCACCTTCCTCAACCAGGGCATCACTTTCACCGTCTATAGCGACAGCCAGGGCACCGAACGCATCTTTCCCTTCGATCTCGTCCCGCGAATCATCCCCGCGTCCGAGTGGGAACACATCGAGGCCGGCCTCGTGCAGCGCATCACCGCCCTGAACCTGTTCCTCCACGACCTGTATCACCACCAGCGGATCCTGCACGACAACGTGATCCCGCGCGCCTACATCGACGGCGCGAAACATTTCCGCCGCGAATTCATCGGCTTCAATGTCCCGCGCAACATTTACATCCACATCTGCGGCACCGACCTCGTCCGCGACGATTCGGGCCAGTATCTCGTGCTCGAGGACAATGGCCGCTGTCCGAGCGGCGTCTCGTATGTCCTCGAAAACCGCCAGACATTGAAGCGCGTGTTTCCCTCCCTGTTCGAGGCCTACGGTGTCCGGCCCGTCGAGGGTTATCCGGAGGATCTCCTCAACCTGCTGCGATACATCGCGCCCCACGGCAAGCCCAACCCCACCGTCGCCGTCCTGACCCCCGGCATCTTCAACAGCGCCTACTTCGAGCACTCCTTTCTCGCGCGCCAGATGGGCATCGAGATCGTCGAGGGCCGCGATCTGATCGTCGAGAATTCCCACGTTTACATGCGCACGACCAAGGGGCTTCAGTCCGTGGACGTCCTTTACCGGCGCATTGACGATGATTTTCTGGATCCCAGGGTGTTCCGCGAGGATTCCGCGCTCGGGGTGCCCGGAATTGTCGAGGCCTATCGCGCCGGCAACATCAGCCTCGCCAATTCCATCGGCACCGGCGTCGCCGACGACAAGGTCATGTATTATTTCGTGCCGCGCATGATCAAATACTACCTCGACCAGGACCCCATCCTGCCCAACGTGCCGACCTGGCTGGCCAACGAGCCGGACGACCTGAAATACATCCTGGATCATCTCCCGGAACTCGTCGTCAAGGCGGCCAACGAATCCGGCGGCTACGGCATGCTCATCGGTCCGCACGCCGCCAAAAGCGAAATCGAGAAGTTCCGCCGGCTCGTGAAGTCCGATCCCCGCAATTACATCGCCCAACCCACGCTCAAACTCTCGCGGCATCCATGTTTCCTGGACGGCCGGTTCGAGGGCCGCCACGTCGATCTTCGCCCGTACATCCTCTACGGCGAAAAGGTCACCATCATCCCCGGCGGCCTCACCCGCGTCGCCCTGAAGAAGGGTTCCCTCGTCGTCAATTCCTCGCAGGGAGGCGGCAGCAAGGACACCTGGGTGCTCGAAGGCAACGACTGATCAATTCCCATGCTGAGCCGCGTCGCCGACAGCCTGTATTGGATGAGCCGCAACGTCGAACGCGCCGAAAACATCGCGCGCATCGTCGAGGTCAACCAGCAGCTCATGCTCGATGTGCCCTCCCAGCAGGCCGTCGATTTGCAGCGCAACTGGCTCCCCGTCATCGCCTGCCTCGGCGAGGAACCGGAGATCGATGGCCGCCCCATCAAGCCCGATGCCGGCAGCGTCACCGAGTTTCTCGTGTTCGAACGCGGGAACCCGAACTCCATCGTGAGCTGCCTCTGCGCCGCCCGGGAAAACGCCCGCACCGTACGGGAGCAGATCTCCGCGGAAATGTGGGAACAGATCAACCGCACCTATCTCTGGTGCCTCGGCAAGTCCGCCCGCCAGTCCTTCGATCGCAACCAATACGAGTTCTTCCAGCGCCTGAAAAAATCCCTCCAGCTTTTCCAGGGCATCACCGAGACCACCATGATCCACGAGGACGGCTGGGACTTCATCCAGTTGGGCAAATACCTCGAACGTGCCGACAAGACGTCCCGCCTCCTCGATGACGAGTATCATCTGCTCCGCCGGGACAAGGCCACCGCCAACGATCACATCCTCCAGTGGCTGGCGGTGCTCCGCAGTTGCAGCGCCCGGCAGACCTACCAGAAAATCTACGCCACCACCGTCCAGCCCGTGAAGGTCGCCGAATTGCTCATCCTCCACGAGTCCTTCCCCCGCTCGGTCAAGTTCTGCGCCATGCACCTCGACGAGGCGCTCCGCCGAATCTCGGGCGTCCCCCCGGGACGATTCTCCAACCACGCGGAAAAACTGAGCGGACGGCTCGTCGCCGAACTGAGCTTCAGTTCCATCGACGATCTCCACAACCGCGGATTGCATCAGGCGGTGGATGATCTGCAGGTCAAGTTCAACGCGATCGGCAGCGCCATCTTCGCCACCTACATCTACCAGGCCATCACCCCCGCCGCCATCATCCCCGAGGTCCAGCAAGTGCCCCAGGAATAGGCTTTTGGTTTGCACCGTCCCCGAAATCCCCCACTCTCCATGACACCCGAGCCCCCGATGCCGGCGCCACGCCGGGCCGTATGAACGCAGCGGAAAGCAGCCATCCCCAGCCGCCCCCCTCCCCGCCCGACCCCGCCGCCTTCGATGAAATCGCGCGCGCCACCAATGGCGCCGCGGAGGTTTACGCCAGCATCCAGTCCACCCTGTTCAGCGAGGGCCCCGACGAACTCCGCCGCCTCTCCGCCCGCGGCCAGCAGATGATGCGGGACCTCGGCGTCACTTTTAACCTCTACGACGACGACACCAGCCACGATCGTGTCGTTCCCGTCGATCTCTTTCCGCGTGTCATCGATCCCAGGGAGTGGAGCCTCCTCGCCGCCGGCATCGCCCAGCGCATCCGCGTCTGGAACGCCTTTTTCAAGGACATCCACGCCTCCCAGGAAATCCTCAGAAACGGCGTCCTCCCCCACGAAATTGTTTACGATGACCCCCACTACCAGCGCAATGCCGTCGGACTGACGGTGCCCGAGGATACTTTCGTCCACGTCGCCGCGTTCGATCTGGCGCGCGATCACAACGGCCGCTGGGTTGTCATCGAGGATTACGTGTCCAACACCACCGGCGCCAGCTACGCGCTTCAGGCGCGTCACGCCGTCAGCCAGGTCAGTCCCGAGCTCGTTGAACTCGCCAACATCCATCCCATCTCCGGCTACCCGACCGCGCTGCTCGAACATCTCCGCTGCTACGCCCGGCGCGCCACCAGCGAACCGCGCGTCGTCCTGCTCTCCCCCGGCCTCCACAACCAGGCCTACTACGAGCACAGCTACCTCGCCCGGCAAATGGGCATCCCCCTCGTCACCGGCAGCGATCTCATCGTCCTCAATTCCGAAGTCTTCCTTAAGACCATCGGCGGCCTCGAACCCATCGACGTCATCTACCGCCGCCTCGACGAGGATTACATCGATCCGCTGGCCTTCCGCGAGGACAGCCGCCTCGGCGTGCCCGGTCTGATGAACTGTGTCCGCAAAGGCACCGTCACCATCACCAACGCCGCCGGGACCGCCCTCGGCAATAATCGCGCCCTTGCCGCCTACGTCTCCCGCATGGCCCGCTTCTACCTCAACGAGACCCTGCTCATCCCCACCGTCGAACGCCTCCTCTGCCGCGACCGCGACCAGTGCGAACAGGTCCTCGGTGCCCTTTCCCAATACCGCGTCCTCCAAGTCTCCGAACGCGCCGGCGGCCACTCGATCCCCCCGAATCCCATCGATGAATCCGCGCTCGGGAAACTCCGCAACCAGCTCCTCGCGAATCCCGCCCGCCACGTCGCCGAACCTCATCTCCCCTTCGACTGTCTCCCATCGCTCACCGATTCGGGCCTTCAACCCCGCCACACCGGCCTGCGATTGTTCGCGTTCGGCTCGCAGCGGCCCCACGTCCATCCCATCGCCCTGACCCGGTTCTCCACCTCGCCGGATTCCCAGGTCATCTCCTCCGGGCTCGGCGGCGGTATCAAGGACACCTGGATACTGCGCGACGACGAACCCGGAGAGGAGGCGCCCCCGATCACGGTCGCCTCGCCCCAACGCCGCCTCCGCCTCGGCAGCCGCATTGCCGACAATCTCTTCTGGGTGGGCCGCTACGCCGAGCGCGCCGAGAACACGGCGCGCATTCTCCGCGCCCTCCAATCCATCCAACTCGAGGACCAGACCCGGCAGAGCCCGGAAAGCTGGGTGCCGCTGTGGGAAGCCCTCGCCCGCGCCACCGGCCACAGCACCCACTTCTTCAAACGTTCCTCCCTCCGGCAAAAGCAGACGGTCTCCCATTACCTGCTGCTGGATCGCAAGAACCCGTCCTCCGTCATCCGTTGCATCGAACTCTGCCGCCTCAACGCGCATGCGACCCGCGAAACCGTCCCGCCCGAGGTCTGGATCGTCATCAACCGCCTTCACCAAACCCTCACCGACGCGATGCCGCCGCGCCGCACAAAACTCTCCGATCACGAGGAATGGCCGCTCATTCTGGAATTGATCGACCGCGTCCTGAACCAGCTCGACTCCCTCATCGGTTCCGCCTCCAAGAACATGCTGCGCGACGACGGCTGGCATTTCTGGTCCCTCGGCGCCTGCATCGAACGCGCCGTCACCACCGTGCTCGTCGTCCGCCAGGTCCTCCTCAAACGCCAGGGCGACCGCACCCGCGGCGAACGCGACGCCTCCAACCTCGACGCCCTGCTGCGCATGCTCTCCTCCCAATACGCCTATCGCAGCCTTTATCAAGCCCGCCCCACCCTCCAGAACGCCGCGACCATGCTGCTCCAGGATCCGCAACTCCCCCGCTCCGTCCTCTATTGCCTGCTCGGCATCCGCGGCAGCCTCGAACGCGTCTTCGGACGACAATGGCGCGCCGCCGGGCATCACGAATCCTCCACCCCGCTCCGTCACTGCGCCCGGCTCATCAGCGAGGTCGAGTTCGCCGAT
>DATKEE010000079.1:0-7195 GCA_035544555.1 Candidatus Methylomirabilota bacterium | reverse complement strand
CATGGTCAGGAGGGATCGGAACTTGTGGGCTCCGATTTCCTTGAATCCAACCGTGATGTTGTTCCAAAAGTTCATGGGTGCAACGGAAGACTCCGACACATCGGCCGGATCAACGCGCGACCGGCGCCGCGCGACCGGGCGCGGGGGCGATGCCCGCCAGTCGGGCATCGACGTTGGTGGCGATTTTGCCATCGCGTATTTCGATCCGCCGCGGGGTGACGGCGGCGATCTCCGGATCATGGGTGACCAGGATGATGGTGCGGCCTTCGTCGTGGAGTTTGCGGAATAATTCGAGGATGACCTCGCCGGTGTGTGAGTCGAGGTTGCCGGTGGGTTCGTCGGCAAAGATGATGCGGGGGTTGTTCACCAGGGCGCGGGCGATGGCGACACGTTGTTGCTGGCCGCCCGACAATTGGGAGGGGCGATGGCGCGAGCGGTTTTCGAGTTCGACAAGTTTCAAGGCCTCCATGGAGCGCTCCCGCCGCCGGCGCGCCGAGATGCCGCTGTACACCATGGGCAGTTCGACGTTCTGCAGGACGTTGAGCTTGGGCAGGAGGTTGAAGAACTGGAACACGAACCCAATCTTCTCATTGCGGATTCGGGCCAGTTGCCGCGGGGAAGCGTCCTGGATCATGGTTCCGTCCAGGTTGATGGTGCCCTTCGAAGGGGAGTCCAGACAGCCGAGAATGTGCATCAACGTGGATTTGCCGCTGCCGGAAGGGCCGATGATGGAGATGAATTCGCACTCATCGATATCCAGGGTCACCCCGTCCAGCGCGCGGATTTCCTCGCCGCCGAGATGGTAAATCTTGCTGATGTCGCGGAGTTCCACCAATGCCATGAATGCCTCCTCAGGTGCCCGTGTTGGCGGTGATCGCCCCGGCTCCGGTGTCGGCGCCGGGTTCCATCACGACGGCTTCCTTGGGCGGCGGTTCCAGCGCCACCACGTCCCCTGAATTCAGTCCGGACAGAACCTCGACGTTGAAATAGTCGGAGATGCCGATGCGGACGGGGCGTTGCTCGTAGCGGGAGCCGCTCTTCACGAAGGCGTGTCGAAGCGTCTGGCCGGTCTCGGGATTGAGTTCGCTGAAGATCGCCGAGAGCGGCACCGAGAGGACGTTGTCGGCGGACTCGACGGGAATGGAGATGTTGGCGGTCATGCCCGGTTGAACGCGCGGGTCCACGTCCTTGAGAGTGATCCGGGCGGCGAATCCCTTGATGCCGTTTTTGATGGTGGCCTGGGGGGAGATGCGTTCCACGACTCCCTTCAGTGTGAGACCCGGCACCGCCTCGATCTGCACCTCCACCGCCATGCCCTGTTTCAAGCGGATGACGTCCGCCTGGTTCACGTGGGCATTGATGATCATCGCGCCCAGGTCGGCGATGGTCAGCACCTCGGTGCCGCTGTTGAAGCCGCCCGATCCGGAAACCGCCTGACCCACCGAGACCGGACGGGTGAGGACGGTGCAGTCGAACGGGGCGACGATGCGCGTCTTGGACAGGCGGTCCTGCGCCAGTTCCATCGCCTGGGCGCTCCGCTCGATGGCGTTTTGAGCCAGTTCAAACTCGGTCCGGGAATTCTCGAACACCTCCCGGGCCACCAGGTTCTGCTCGAACAGTCGCTGGTCGCGCTCGAAGTCGCGCCGGGCCCGTTCCAATTGCAGCTTGGTGCTGGCGATCTCCGTCTCCCGCGAGGAGATTTCGATCCTGATTTCGCTGTCGTCGAGCGTAAAGAGCAGGTCGCCCTTCTTGACCTGGTCGCCGATGTCAACGGGGAGGAGTTCAATGCGTCCGTTGACTTCGGGACGGACGGAGACCTGTTCGGCGGGGCTGATTTCACCCGCGACGGTGACGGCAAAGTTGATGTTGCGGGGTTCCGCGACGGCGGTTCGTGTGCGGGAAACCGCCTCGGCGGCACTGGAGGAGCCGTTGGAGTTTCGCCACTGCTGAAAGCCCCAGGCGCCCGCCGCGATCACAAGTATGATGACAATCCACTTTTTCATTGATTCGATAGAGACCCTGCACCGTAGCGAATACTACGTGTACGTGCAAATGGAAGTTGCAACCGGCCGTGCACGGAAGGACTGCCGGGGGTATTGCCCGCTTCAAGTCGCCGGCTGCCCTCTTCCCCGGCCGGACGGAAAGTCCGGCGGCTCAAGCCCTGCGGAACGGACGCCGCGCCCTGACGGTCGCACGTCAGGAGTCAGACGCCGGGCCGAGGGAAAAGGTTTCCAATGGTTTGTAAGTTGCCCCCTTGGGCGCAAGGATGCTCTGGATCAACTCCGCGCGGTCCACATGCCATTCTCCAAGAGAGCGCCACTCCGGGGCATCGATCAAACCCGCCAGCCGCGTGAACCCGTCCGGTTCGAGCCGTTTGACGCGCGCCAGTGTGAGGTGGGGGCGGAACTCGTGTTCCTCACGGCGGATGCCCAGCGTGCCGCACACGGTGTCCACCGAGGTCCGCAACTGTTGAAGTGCCGTCAGGTCGCCGGTCAATCCAGTCCAGATGACGCGGGGATGGGGTCCCTCGGGGAAGACGCCCAGGCCGCCGACGGCCAGGTTGAAAGGGCTGACCGGCCGGCAGGCCTCGTCGATCGCGGCGATGAGCGGCTCCAGACGCTGGGGATCCAGATCGCCAATAAACCTGAGCGTGAGATGGATCTGGTCCGCCGGCACCCAACGAATGTCGTCCCCCGGCAATTCCTGCTGGAGGTGGCGCTGGAGTTTGCGAAGGGCGCCGACAATTCCCGGGGGCGGGTTGATGGCCACAAAAACCCGCATCCAGGCGCCCGTGTCGCCGCTGGGTTCAGTCCAGTTCACACTCGGCCAGAATTTGACGGTAGGTCCGGCGCGCGTGGTCGTAGGCCGCCACCGCATCCGCGTGTTCGGCGGGCGCGATGAAGCGTTCCTTCTGCGACCAGCATTGGTCCACGCCATCCAGGCACCATTGCGCGCTCCGCTTCGAGGCGCGCACCGGACGGTCATTGACGATCACGAAGACCGGATTGCTGTGCAAGGAAGGCAGGATCCGGAGTGCCACCCAGCCGCTTAGCTCGATGGGGAGTTCGATCGACACGTCGTGCAGTTCCCCGTCCGCGCGGATGTTGCGGGTGGCAACGGGATAGCCATTGACGATCACCTCCAGTGGAACCTCCCGCGTGTCGCCAATGCGCGCGCGTTCGATGTGCCAGTAGGGCTTTTCGTAGTAGGGCCGGTCCCGGAGGGAGGGATTCGGCGTCTCATCCAGCAGTGCCGCAACCCGGGCCTTCACAGTCACCGGCCCGGGCGATGCCAGCCGCAGTTCGCTTCCATCTTCACCCATGACTGCCTCATCCACTCGAAACTCCAGCAGGTGGCTGCGTCCGTCCCCGACATAATTGCGTCCCTGGCGGATGCCTTCGCACCAGTCGTCGTAGTTCAATTCCCCGTCCAGTTTCACGTAGGACCGGCCAAGCCCGACCCGCTCGCCGTAGATGCAGGGGAAATCGGTTTCCCCGCTGATGCGGGTGCGAAAGCCGCAGTTCAGCGTGTGGTACCAGATGTTCAACTCCCACACATAAGGCGTGTCCACCGTGGAAATCAAATCCACCGCCGGCACGAGCTCCCCATCGGGGCCGGGCACCTTGTGCGTGACATCGACAATATATTCGTTGGCGCCGATGCCGTTGAACGGCGGGACGATGTAGTTGGGGAGTTCCGCGCTGACGGGTTCGGCATCGCGCGAGGTCCGGCTGGACAAGGCGCGCCGTCCGGCTTCCGGACCGCGTGATTCGAGGCCCCAGCCGGAATGGGCGGGCCCGGCGACGGCACCCTGTTTTTTCGCCCAGCGCAAGGTGTTCAATCCGAGTGTGGGCCAGTGATGCTTGGAATCTCCCCCGGGATACAGCTGGTCCTTGAGACGGAGCAGGCACAGGTGCCCGGATTGATGCGAGCCGAAGCCCGACACCTCGATGTCGTATCGAAGCAGGTACGGGTATTCGGAGACCTGATCGATTTGCCCGGTGAAGAACTGTTTCTGGTAATCGAAGCAGGGTCCCCAGGTCAGGTTGGCGCCCACTTTCAAATCCTCACCCACGCAGTGGCGCATCATGTCGGGCGCATGCACGCCCTCGGTGGGATCGGTGTAATGCGCGCATCCCGCCGCGTGAATGTGGTGATCGCCGGACCACCAGCCGTCCGCCGCGGGATCAATCCAGCGCTGGACCTTGAACTCGAGGCGCCGTGTTTCGGGTGTGACTTCGACCGTCCGATGCTCAGGGATGGATTCGGGACCCCGGACGAACAGGAAGTTGTATTGTCCGTCCGGCAGTCGGAGGATTTCTCCGTCGGCGCGGTAAACCTGCGGATGAAACGCGAAGTCCGGCGCCAGCCTTTTCGCCTGGGAGGGATGGACCCGGTCCTGTTCGTCACGGATCTCGAACGTGGCCGTGGTGGGACGTCCCTGGTCGTCCAGGACCCCCAGGACGATTTCGCGGGCGGGCCGGCATTCGAACAGCATGTCCACCTCGTTGCGGAATCCCAGGTCCTGTGTGCCCTGGCCCACGTCAAAGGCGAGTTTCGCCTCCCGTTTCCCCGCGTCCCGGCTGTAAAGCTGCACGATCCGATACTCCACATCGAGCCCGCCGAGCGTGGATTGCAGGGGTTGACGATTGAACATCATGAGGTCCAGCCAGCGGTCCTCGATTTCCTCGCGGGGCGATCCGGCGAGCCGTTGGGCCTGGGGGCTCGAGACCCGCAATTCCGCGGTGGTGCCGGACTCGTTGTGGACTTTCACCAGAAACTGGCGCCAGCCGCCTTCCACCAATTCCGCGCCGGCCGCGCCTCGCGCCACCTTCACGCGCATCTCTGGATTGATGTGAATCCCGGCCAGACAATGGCGGTCGAGGACCGCCTGCGCGCGCAATGCCGAATCCGCGGCTCCCGGTTGTTCGAGCAATGCCTCCAGCGCGCGACGATCCTCCGAGGCCAGGGGCGAGCCGAGATGGTCGCCGGCAGCGAGCACCCGCCTGATCTGCGCGGCGAACGGCTGCCATTCGACGCCGCGCACTTGGGCGGGAAACTCGGCGGATGTGGCAGGCTGAAGCCCGGGTGCAAGCGCGAGCCAGAGGGACGTTCCGAGAAGGGCGAAGGAGGAGCGCATGGTCAATTCGGTTCAGGAGCGGAATTGCTGCTAATCTGCTCCGATCATTCCCCAAAGCAATCGCAAAAATCAGGCGCAACAAAAAGGGGTTTTTTTTGGCTGGTTGTGGGTGGGGTGGATGTTGGCTGGTATGGCGCGGAGTGTTGAGGGTGGAGTATGCGGGGGCAATTCACCCTGACCCTGTGATGAACCGAGGGGATCGGCGCGAGCCGATTTCCAGGGACGACGCCGGCCGGGAACGCTTTGTGGAGACACTCGTGACGGCGGGATGGATTGCGGAGCGGTTGCGCATGGGGAGCGTGGCCATTGTGATGAACACGCTGCTGGACTACTGGCGGCGTGACAGGTGAAAGTAGCCGTTCATAAGAACCCATTTCTGACCCCTTTCCGAAGTGGAAGGATGCGGACGCCACGCGGTGTGTCAGCACGGACAGTTCCTGGATGACTTGATCATGGCCCGGTTGTTATGATCAGATGCCAAAGCAGATTCGGGAGTTTGCCGTCCAACGGTGCTCAAACGAACCGCCGCCCCGCCGGGCGTCTCGACAGCATCTCAACGCAACTGTTGCGGCCGCAGCGCGTCCACGGGGGCGGTCGCCGAGATTGGTTCAACCGCATGACCATGGCATTTGCAGAGCGTTCGCTTCCAAATCCGACCGGGACTTTGTCTTCTGGCGAAGTCACGTTGCGATTCGTCAGGGTTGTGCCGGGCGAACTGTCTCGCGGGTTCGTTCCGTACTACCATTTCCGCATCCTGACCGCGGAAGGACTGGAGATTGGCCACATCAATTTTCGTGTCGGCAACACCGAGCACGTCCGGGTTTGTGCGGGACACATTGGATGTGAGATCGCGGAGCCTTTTCGGGGTCGCGGCTTCGCATCGCAGGCGTGTCATGCCATCGCTCCGTTTGTCCGATCGATTTGCGGGACGGTTACGATTACTTGTGATCCCGACAACATCGCGTCCCGACGGATGATTGAGCGCCTGGGCGCCGAGTTCATTGACGAAGTTGCGGTGCCGTCTCACGATCCGCACTATCAGCGAGGGTCACGCAGCAAGAGACGTTATAGATGGACGCCATGAGACCCGCACCCAAGCTTGACTACAGCGAGACCCGCGATTTGCCTTCGGAAAGCGTATTTACGCTTTACCGGGCCAACGGCTGGTCGGCCGCCGACAAGCCGGAATCGCTACACAAGGCGCTGCTGAACTCCCACTCGCTGGCAACGGCCTGGGACGGCGACAAACTCGTTGGACTTGGGAATGCAATTTCGGACGGACATTTGGTGGTTTATTATCCGCACTTGCTCGTGTTGCCGAAGTACCAGGGACGCGGCATCGGAACGCGCCTGATGCAGATGCTCATGGCGAAATACGCCGGCTTTCACCAGCACATGCTGGTTGCGGACGGGCGCGCCGTGGATTTCTATCGAAAATGCGGATTCGTGCGCGCCGGCAAAACGGAGCCGATGTGGATTTACGCCGGGAATGACCACTGAGCGAAAAGGGGTCAAAAAGGGGTCAGTTCTTATGATTGACTAGTTGTTGTTGGATGTCCTGTGGCGGGCATGGCGCGGAGTAAAACTCTGCCTCATGAACCTGCCCTCCGATTCCCGGTCCGGCTTGAAAAGGGAGTATGCCCGCCTGCGCCAGCGCCTGGCCCGCATCGGCCACATTAGCCAGGGCTCGGTCCTCCAGCGTTCGGTGGCCGCTTCCGGCCGCAGCGGCTACCAGTGGACCCGCAAGGTGGCCCAAAAGACGGTGAGCGTCTCGCTGAGCCCGCCTCAGTTTGCGGTCCTTCAAAGAGGCCATCGCCAACCAGCGAGAACTCTGGAATACCATCGACCAATGGAACGGATCTCCCGCCAGATCATCTTCGCTTCAACTCCCGATACCCGACGTCGCAAACGCCTCTCCAAAAAAGTTTTGGGCACTATCTAAGCGCCATTCGGCACTGACCCCTTTGTGGCCTCTTTTGGGGATTGCGGATCGGGCGCATCTTGACACCCGCACCAGTCAGGCGCTGAGCCAAAGCTCGTCCCAGTGATCGTTCT
>DATKEE010000078.1:0-5001 GCA_035544555.1 Candidatus Methylomirabilota bacterium | reverse complement strand
GGTATTCCTCGATGTTGGTGAATCCATCGTCATCGGGATCTCCGTGGGCGCCGTCGTCTCCTTCGGCGGAAAGGGGGTCCAGATTGTGGGCGATTTCCCAGTCGTCCGGCAGACCGTCGCCGTCGGTGTCGTAGAGCGAGCCGGATCGATTTGAGGCGCCGGGGGTGGGATCGGCGGCCTGCCAGTTGACCGGGTCGTTGCCGAAAGTGGCGGCACTGACGCGTTGGATGGAAAGTCCGGTGGCGCCGGCTCCGGTGGGCCAGGGGGATTGATTGGAATAATCGATTTCGTCCACGAGGACGTAAGGGACGAGGCCGAAATCGGGACCGGGTTCGGGTTCAGGTGGATCTGGTTTCAGCAACTGGACGCGCTCGCCGGCATTGTCGAGGAGCCCTGCATAAGGACCCAGGATGAGGGTGGACTCATCGAGTTGGTAGTAGGAGCGGAATGCCTGGAGATCGTTGGGTTGAGTGTGCGGATCGAAGCCGACGACGAGCAGAAAGGTGCCGGGGTCCATGGTGAGGCCGGGCGGGAACTGGAAGCGGATGCCGTCGTCGAGGCGCCAGGTGTTCGTCGGTCTGAGGGGATCGAACAACGGGACGGCCTGGCCGGTGATGTTGTGGAGTTCGACGAATTCGTCGCGTTCGTTGTTGATGGTTTCGAACGTGGCGGGCGGATCGTGCATGATTTCGTTGATGACGATGGGTCCGACGCGGGGGCCCGCGTTGGGGGCGCCCAGGGTGTGGAGGGTCTGGGCGACGAAATGTTCGCTTGCCTGGCTGTCCGGATGGAGGCCGAAGCTGACGCCGTTTTCCGAGGCGCCGAAATCAAATCCATGGACGTAGCCGGTCAACAGTCCGCCGGCATCGGCGGAGAAGAGGAAGACGGATTCGCCGTGGGAACTGAGGGCGAAGCTGCCGGTGGTTCCGGTGTTGAAGTCGTCCTCGTCAAAGACAAGGTGGCCGCGCGACGGAACCAGGGTGCCGTCCGGGATGCGGAACTTGAACGGATTGTCGAATGAGTCGGTGAGGAACCAGCCGCTGATGTCCACGGGGAAAGAGGCGGGATTGAAGAGTTCGATGCTGTCCACAAGTGGCGGATCGGTATGAGTCAAAGCCTCGTTGACGCGCACGGGCGGAACCAGAGGCAGGGGAGCGTCTTGCGAACCCGGGGATCCGAGTCGGGAGGTGCTGCGACGCCAGCTCCAGGGATCGCCCAATTGATCTGGAGTGACATCTGGTGCATTCAGGACGAGGGAGAATCCGTGGCCGTCGGTGATGGGGTACCAGTCGTCGGCGTAGGAGAAATCGAGCACCGTTTCCTGAATGGGTCCCAGGAGAGTCAGGCGTTCTCCGGCGTTGTCGAGCTGGCCGTCGTAAGGGCCGAGGACGGTGAACGCGTTGCCGTAGCGTTCGTGGAACGCGTCGGGTTTTTTGGCGAGGACGATTCGCTGGCCGGGGTCGAGGGTGATCGAGGGGAAGGTGAAGCTGATGCCGCGTGTGAACTGGAAGCCCAGGAGGTTCAGGGGTTCGCCGCCGGTGTGCATCAGTTCGAGGTATTCGTAGTCCTCGGTTTCGAAGGTGTCTCCGCTCAGGGCGACGGGGTGGTACAGGATTTCAGAGATGATGAGGGGGGCGGGATGGACGATGTAGGTGGCGGAGACGGGGCCGGACCAGGGGCTGGAGATGGGCGGGTTGCCGGGACCGGTTAGGTTTTGATGACCGGGGTTACGTGCGCGGGCGATGATGTGGAGATTGGAGGACAGGGTGACGGGGGAGGAATACTGGATGGCCGAGGCGGTGAGACCGCCACCCGGGGCGCGGGGATCCGTGCCGTCGAGGGTGTAGTACAGGGTGGTGCCGGCCTTTCCGCTCAGATCCATTACGGAAAGCGACAGGCCCGGCTCGATCTCGCCGCCGGGCCGGCTCAAGCGTGGTGGGTTGAGGAAATTGGTATCCATGAAATGCAGGCGATCCCCGAGCCATCGTTTCATGAAATCAATTTCGCCCTGGTAGGTTCCCGGGAAGTTGTGGGTGTAACCATTGGCCGAGACGGTGCCGGAGCGCGGCGTCGGGTCGGAACCGCCGGAACCGCTCCAGCGGCTGCGGTCGCGGGGTTGGGCCTCGCGGAGCCGGCCGGCCAGGGATTCCACGAGGTCGAACACGTGGTTGGTGGAGAATTGGGCGGTGCGGAGGTGCTGATAGCGATCGATCCATTGCTGCCAGAAATCCGGGTCGGTGAAGAGGCGGCTGTACCAGGGATTGTGGTAAACATTGCCGGCATTGAAGAAATCGGTTCCGGAGTCTCCGCCGCCGGAGCCGTTGTTTCCCATCCAGGCGATGGGATCGAAGGGGCGGATGTCACCGCGGCTGGTGCCCATGGCGCGGTCGAAGTCCCAGATGGGTCCCATGTGGATTTTGCCTTCGCGGGGTTTGAACAGGTGGGTGCTGAGACGGAGGGCATCGACATTGAGGGCGAGGACATTGAGGAGGCTGTGATCGATCCACGCGGGGACATCGATGTAGGCCGCGTAACCGGTGACGGGGTCGAGGTAATTGGCCCCGTTGAGGGCATTGCCGAAGGCATTGAAATAGTCGCTAATGTAGTTGGCCTGGGCGGCGCGCTGGGGGGTGACCATTTCGAGGCCGTTGGGGTAGCGATAGATCAGGGTCTGGCCTCCGGCGTTGAAGGTTCTTTCGTCCGGGTCAACGCGGTCCACCTTGAGCAGGTAGCCGCCGGTGATTTCGGGCGGGGAGGTGTGTTCGGGTTCGAGGCGTTGGATATCAACGCGTTGGTTGTCGCGTTTGATATTTTCCATGAGGACATAGATGCCGCGGTAGTTTCCCGAGGGAACCGGCCCGGTGATGGCGCCGCCGGAGGTGTTGAGAAAGACCTCGACCAGCCGGGTGCGCGGCGCGTAGCGATCGATGTCATTGCTGAGTTGATAAATGAATGGGTTGTGAATGAGCGGCAGATCAAACTGATTGGGGGCGTAGAGAATCCAGTCGTCCTCGGAGGGCATGCCGAGGAGTTCGAGATTGCGGTCGTCGCCGAAGTCGTCGCGGAATTCGAGACGGTAGCTGGACTTGGGGAGGCCTTTGGTGCTGGAGCCTCGAATATTGATGCCGGCGCGGGCGGCGAGGCGCGCGGTGTTGGTCAGGGAGGCGCGTCCGGTGGCGCCGGGTTCGAACAGCGCGATGGCGACAAACTGGCGTTCGGTGACGGGGCTGGCGGGGACGGAACCGGCGCCGAAGTTGTGAATGACAAGCAGCGGGAGGTCGGAGGTGAAGCCGGTCAGAGAGGAGGCAAGCTGCAGGTAAAGGCCGGTGGCGGGAAGGCCGGGCAGCAAGCCGGGTTCAAATGCCCGGGCGCGCACCTGGGTGGTGCTGTTGATGAAGATCGGTGAGGAATACAGCGGCGAGGTCTCCGTGGGAAACGTGCCGTCCGTGGTGTAGCGGATTTCGGCCGACGCGGATCCGGTGGTCAGTTCGAGCGAGAAGCCGTTGAGGAAGCTGCCTCCGGGGCGGGAGAAGCGGACTTCGGGCGCGAATCCGGCACCCCCCGTGGTATTTGGAGCATTGGGTGTGGGGACGGGGAAATAGCCGGTGACGCTTGGATTGACGCGGTCCCGGCCGTAGGAGATGTCATCAAATTGGGCCGGAAACGCGGGTGCGAATTCCGAGACCACATTGGTGCCGGGATCGACGAGCGCGAGGTATTCACCTTCCCGGGCGAGCCGGAAATTTGTGTGGAGCTGTTGGGAGGCAATGCGTCGGTTCTTGCCCGAGGCGAACACCAGCAGGTAACCATTGGGCGCGATGGAGACCGCCGGGAACTGCCACTGGGTGAGATCATTTGGGTCGTCGGTGAGAAACCAGCCGTTGAGGTCCTCGGTCAGTTCCCCGGCATTGTGAAGTTCGATCCAATCCGAGCGATCGCCGTCCTCGTCGTTCAGGGTCGCCTGGTTGGAGGCCATGAATTCGCTGATGAGGAGGCCCGGGGGGGTGCTGTCCGGATCGAGGGTGTAGGACCAGCTTCCGCCTTCGAAGGCATTGGCCGAGGACGTGAGGTCGGTGATGCCGTGGTCCGGCGCCCAGGAGACATTGACGGTGCCCGGGGAGGGTTGTGGGAAGTCGAAGACAAACTGACCGGGTTCGCCTTCCGTGAGGCCGGTGGCCGGTGTGCCGTTGATCAACAGATCCTCCGCATCGACGCCCTGCACGGGCTTGTTGAACTGGACCTCGATGGCAAACAGTTGCCGGACCGTGACAGAGGCGGGAGGGCGCAGGCCGATGACCACAGGGGGTTCGTCATCGGGCACGCCGGTCAACGACGCGTCGAGGTAGAGATCGCTGCTGGTCGTATTCGCATTGAACACGTGCACAGCGACGACATTGACGCCTTCGCGGAGGACGGAAAACGCGTTGGTGACGGTGACCGTGGTATCCACCGGTTCGATGGCGTTGACGGCCGTCCGATTGAAACTCAACTCTCCCGCGGGCACGTTGTAACGGCCCACCTCGTTCCCGTTGATCCAGACGACATAGCCGTCGTCGATGCGGATGGAAAGATCAAGGCGTGCGAAATCGGCCGGGTTGTCGAGGTTGAATCCCTTTCGGAGAAAGACCGACAGGTAACCGACGTTCTGACTGGTGCCGAGATCGGTGACGATGTCCGGTTCGCCGTAACCGATGGGTGTCTGTCCGGTGGGCCAGGAGGAGTCATCGAAGCCCGGCATGCGCCAGGCGGCGGTGTCCGGGGAGGAGGCTTCGGACGTGCCGACGAAGTATTTCCAATCGGACTGGGTGGGAAACAATTCGGCGGCGGAGGCGGCGAATGGGCAGGTGACGAGGATGAGAAGGAACAGCAAGACTCGATTCAGCATAAGGCAGTGCGTCAACAGGTAGCACAATCCGGGTCAAAGCACAGCAACTTCTTCCCTCGCGATTTGATTCCGGCCCCTTGACCGGTCACGTGTGATGAAATACGGGTGAGACGAGA
>DATKEE010000077.1:0-3833 GCA_035544555.1 Candidatus Methylomirabilota bacterium | reverse complement strand
TCCCTCAGACGCTCGCCCACGCCTGCCTCGCTTCCGACACGCCCTGGGGCCACGTCTCCTCCGGTTGCATCTACTCCGGCGCCAAAATCGCCGGTCCGGACGCCCCGCGCATCGAAAGGGATCTCACACGGCCGGACCTCCGGGATCGCATTCTCACACAACCCGGCACCGTGTTGGGCTTCACCGAGCTTGACGAGCCGAATTTTTCCTTCCGCCAGCCGCCCTGCAGTTTCTACAGCGGCACCAAGGCCCTCGCCGAGGAGGCCCTCGCCGGACTCGGCCGCGCCTACATCTGGCGCCTGCGCATTCCCTTCGATGAATTCGACAACCCCCGCAACTACCTCTCGAAAGTCCAGCGCTACCCCCGCGTCTATGACAACGTGAACTCCCTATCCCACCGCGGCGATTTCGTGCGCGCCTGCCTCGACCTCCGCGAAGCCGGCGCCCCCTTCGGCACCTATAACGTCACCAACCCCGGATTCGTCTCCACCCGCCAGGTCGTGGATCTCATCCGCCGGATTCTCAAACCCGGCAGGGAATTCGAATTCTGGGAGAACGACGAGGAGTTTTATCGCGTGGCCGCCAAAACCCCCCGGTCCAACTGCATCCTCGACACCACCAAGCTGCTTCAGACAGGCGTCGCCATGCGGCCCGTGCTCGACGCGTTGACGGATTCCCTGAGCCGCTGGAACCCCGAATCGACCTCATGAACCTTCTCGTTACCGGCGGCGCCGGCTTCATCGGCTCCAACCTCATCCACCACGTCATCGATCAACCCGAGGTCCACACCCTCGTCAACCTCGACTGCCTCACCTACGCGGGTAACCCAGCCAACCTCACCGCTGTGGATCGCCATCCCAAATACCGGTTCGAACGCGTGGACCTCCGCGACAAGGACGCCGTCTCCGCCGCCGTTCGAAGACACGCCATCACGCATGTCATGCATCTCGCCGCGGAATCCCACGTGGACCGCTCCATCACCGGGCCGGGCGATTTCATCCACACGAACATTGTGGGGACGTTTCATCTCCTCCAGGCCTGCCGGGACCTGTGGCAGGACGCCTCCGGACCCCGCCGGTTTCATCATGTCTCCACCGATGAGGTTTACGGCAGCCTCGGACCCACCGGCTGGTTCACCGAGGAAACCCCCTACGCTCCCAATTCTCCCTACTCGGCGAGCAAGGCCTCCAGCGATCTGCTCGTTCGCGCCTATCACCACACCTACGGCCTGCCCACCGTCATCACCAATTGCTCCAACAATTACGGCCCCTATCAATACCCGGAAAAGCTGATCCCCGTCGTCATCCAGAGCGTCCTCGCCCGGCGCCCGGTGCCCGTGTACGGCGACGGCATGAATGTGCGCGACTGGCTCTATGTCCTCGACCATGCCGAGGCTCTGTGGCAGGTGCTCCTCCGCGGGAAGACCGGCGAGGTTTACAATATCGGCGGCCACAACGAATGGCCCAACCTCCGCATCGTCGAGCTCATCTGCGACCTCATCGACGAATTCCAGCCGCATCCCGACGGCCCCGCCCGTCAGTTGATCCAGTTCGTCAAGGACCGCCCGGGGCACGACCGCCGCTATGCCATCGACGCCGGCAAGATCGAACGCGAACTCGGCTGGAAACCCGGCTACACCTTCGAACGCGGCATCCGCGAAACCGTCCGCTGGTACCTCGACCACCAGGACTGGGTCGAGGATCTCCAAAAACGCCAGCACTGAACCCCACTGTCCGCAAACCGCATCGCCGCAAAACCTCCGCGGTTGTGCTCGAATGCGAATCAAATCCCGCGTCCCAATCTTTGTTACAATTGTAACAAAGATTGGTCGATCGCGCGCTCCGGCCCATTTTCCCCTTGCCGTGTTCCGCGGACATCCTAAGTTCCGCTGGTATGCCATCCTTTGACATCGTCTCCGAGGTCAGCCCCATGGAGATCGAAAACGCGGTCAACCAGTCGCGCAAGGAAATCTCCACCCGCTTCGACTTCAAGGGCAGCAACGCCGAAATCGTCCTCGAGAAGAACGAGATCAAACTCTCCGCCGGAGATCACTTCAAGATGAAGGCGCTCGTCGAGGTCGTGCTCGCAAAACTTGCCAAACGCCAGGTCAGCCTCAAGAACGTGGACAAGGGCGAGCCCGAAATCTCCCCGCTCGGTCACGCGCGCCAGACCATCAGGATCCAACAGGGCATCGAGGCCCCCGTGGCGAAGGAAATCACGCAATACATCCGCGATCTGAAACTGAAGGTCACCACCCAGGTCCAGGACCAGCAGGTCCGTGTCACGGGCAAAAACCGCGACGATCTCCAATCCGTCATCGCCGCCGTCCGCGCCCACGAGTTCCCCGTCGCCGTCAGTTTCCAGAACTTTCGCGACTGACCGCATCAGTCCAGTCCGCGATCCGTCAGGTCCTCCTCATCCAGTCCCAGGTAGTGCCCCAGTTCGTGAAGCATGGTCCGGCGGATCTCCTCCCGGTAAATCGCCTCGTCCCCATCCGCGAATTCCCAGAGGTTCTCGAGGAACAGGAAGATCCGCGTGGGATACGGTCCCGCTGAAACTCCGTCCGCGTAGGTGTTGCCCACAAACAACCCGAGCGTGTCCGGTTCGATGCCGTCCTCCGTCAACTCCGGTCCGGGAACCGATTCATAACGCACGTGAACCTGCGACGCCTCCTGCCGGAGTCCCGCCGGCAGGGTTTCGAGGGTTTCGCCGACTTCCTCCGTTGCCAGGGCCAGCAACTGTTTCCATCGGGAACTCATGAGGAGCGCGGGGGGAGGGGCGTCGGCGCCGGGAATGGCGGAAGTGACGGGGTCACAGTCCCCGCCGCCGTTTTCCCGGGGACTTGCGGGAGACCAGGAAACTCTGGAGCAGTTCCGGATGATTCTCGAAGAACTCGGTCAGGTCGGCCAGGCAATCCATGGTGGCGGTGCTGAGGTGATGTTCAATGCCTTCGATGTCCTGGTGCTGGATGGCGGGGTCGAGGCCCAGCAGCGAGAAGAATCGCGACAATGTCTCGTGCCGCTTCTGGATGGTCAGCGCGACATCCCGCCCCTTGTCGGTCAGGACGAGGCCGCGGTACTTGACGTAATTCAGATACCCCTGCTCGCCCAGACGCTGCACCATGCTCGTCACCGACGCCTGCTTGACCTGGAGCGACGACGCGATGTCCACCACGCGGGCATAACCCTTCTCCTCGATCAATTCGTGAATGCGCTCGAGATAATCCTCGGCGCTGACTCCTGGCGATGTGGGTGATGCCATGGGCTGCTGGGGGGGAATTAACCATCAAGCTCCGCCCTTTGGCAAGCCATGCCCGCCCGGAGACACGCGGCCGCCAAACAGTGACCGTAGCGCCCGGGAACTGTGACGAATCCAGCAACCGGATCATTCGCGTTCATTCGCGGTTCAATGTCCCCAATCTACTGCCGCCGAAAAGGCACGCTGGCAGCCGGTCCAGCGTCCGATCCTCACGGCCCGTCCGAAATGAGGGCGCGGGGCGGCAGTTCGTCTCCACCGGTTTGGTTCGGCATGTCTGTCGGTGGTCTCAGACTCTGGGCATTGTCGCCCAAACTGCCCATGCAACTACCACTACCAGATGGACAAGAGCGTGCTTTCGGTAGCGTCGCCACGTCAACAATCCAGAGGCTCCCACGATGACGATTACTGGAAGGCTGACGCTGATCAAGGAGTCATAGTGGAGCTTGCTTCCCCAGATCGAACCCGTGAACGGCAGTATCCAATAAACGGCGATGAGAGCCACACCGAAATATTCAACCGTCAGAAAGCACAGCCGGAATAAGCGATCATCTGTGGCTGGAGTGCGGTCGCTCATG
>DATKEE010000076.1:0-4354 GCA_035544555.1 Candidatus Methylomirabilota bacterium | reverse complement strand
GTTTGACACCAACGTCCTGCGGGACCCGGTTTTCCAGCCGGCCAGGATCAACACGACGAGCAGCACCGACAACTCCCTGGCTGATGAGGGTCTGGTCGGTGTCATCGTCGAGCTGGGCGGCGGGGCGCGATTTGAGTCGGGGCAACAGGTGCTGGGGGAAATTCAATTCGCGCTGACGGGATCGAATGCGCTGGCGGGGGGGCTGATGTTCACGAATAGACCCGCCGGCATTTCCGCCACCAACACATTCGGGCAGGCGCTCGTGCTGGAGGCGGGAGTGGTTCCCTCGCTGACCCTTGCGGGGCCGCCCGTTCTGAACCGGCAGTCCGGATTGTTCGAGCATCGAATGACGGCGGGAAATCCAGGGGCGATGACGGTGAGCAACCTGTTGCTCATCGCCTCCGGACTGGCGAACGATTCGTTGACGAATCTGATCACGCTCTACAACGCCCAGGGATTCGTGGGAGGCGCCGGTTTCACGCCGGGGGTTTCCGTTGACCTGCGAGGCGCGTTCGCCGGCGAACCCTTCGTGCGTTTGCGGGACATTGCGCCGGCCGAATCCCGGCCCCTCACGCTGGAGTATTACGTGTCCGATCACCAGACTGTGCCGGAGCCGGAATACGTGATGTTGATGGACGAAGGGTTTGTCTTCCGGCTCCCCCGGCGGACGGAACGTGTGCGGATTGTGAACGTGCGATTTGCGAACGACGCGTTTCTGATTGAATTCCAGACGCGCGAGAACGCCCGTTACCTGGTCCAGTACGCCGATTCGGCGGCGGATCTGCAGTCCAACGAGAATGTCCGGACCGCGCTTCCCCAGGTGGCCGGCAATGGTCAGCTCATCCAATGGATCGACAATGGACCTCCGAAGACCGACAGCCTGCCGCTGGAAGGCAGCCGGTTCTACCGGGTCCTTGAAATTCAATGATCGACCAGCCAGATCGAGATTTTACGTCATGAGATTTCCCCAGGCGGGACGGAAGCATTGGAGTCGGGCGGGATGCGCGTGCGGCGCGGGTGCGCTGGCGGCGCTGACCCTGACTGTGGAGGCGGCCGAGCCGCTCACGGATGAGCCCGGGTCGCGGCGCGCGCCGGGCTGGTTTGTCCGCGCCGGGCCGCGAGTCCTGTTGAACGTCGAGATGCAAGTGGAGGTGCTGCCCGGTCCGTCGGGCGCCGGCCAGTACGACAACGGATTCGTCCTGCCCGACATCAGCGGCGGGAATCTGACCTGGAATTGGGGCTACGATTCGGAGACGCAGGTTGCCGGGGATCAGTTGAATTTCTCGCGGCTCGAGAACGCGCCGCTTGAATCCTTTCGTGACACGCCGGTCATTCCGGGGGCCGAGGTGGTGGCGGGCACGGAGTTTTTTCAGTTCGATCTTGGGGGACAACGGGCGGCGTGGGGCTTCGAGATGGGATACGGATTCAACACCTTTACCCGGCGGCATCGCGGCGGCGCCAGCGGGAATGTGAATTACACGGAGGCCACCCATGAATTGAATGGCGTCATTCCGCCCACGGCCCCCTACCGCGGGACGTTTGAGGGTCCGGGACCGGTGATTGGATTGAATCCGGACTTCGGCATCGCGATCAGCTCCGCGGCGCAATCGACCTTTGACGGGCGCGTGGAGGCCGACCTGCACCAACTCAAAATGGGGTTGTGGATGGAGTTGCCGTTGAACGAGCGTTTCAGCGTCGCGTTGAGCGGGGGTTACGCGCCGTTGTTCGCGGACGCCACGCTGAGATACACGGAGGATTTGACCTTCGACAATCCGTCGATTCCGGAAGCCGGTCCGATGACACGCAAGGTCTCCGGGCACGACTGGAAGCCCGGGGCTTACGCGCAGGTGCGGTTGGAATGCCAGGCTTCATCGGCCATCACGGCTTACATTGGCGGCGACTTCCAGTATAACGACCGTCACAGCTTCCGGGGCGCGGGCCGGGAAGTGACGCTGGATTTCCAGTCGGTATTCGCCGCCTCGGCCGGAGTGATCTTCAGTTTTTAGAAGGTGGAATCAGGAAGGAGGTTCGACACGCGGAGTTTTGGATGAGCGATAGCCAATGGGCGGTGGAGAAATGAGGGTGGCCGGGTTTGAGCGAAGGCTCGCCATGGCGTGTCCATTGTTCTAAAAGGGGCCTGCGATGAGTTCCACGTCCGAAGCCGAACTGATCGCCCGCTGCCAGCAAGGCGACGGGCAGGCGTGGGACGAGTTGTTCGACCTTCACTATGCGGCGGCGGGGCGGTTCGTCTTTCAATTGGGATCGGACCTCACCCGGGAGGACGTCGAGGAGATCTGCCAGGAGGCGTTTCTGTCGGTGATCCAGCATCTGGACTCATTCCAGGGCAACTGCCGGTTTCAGACCTGGCTGTTCCGCATCGCCGCAAACAAGGCGCGCGATCATCGGGAGAAGCAGTCGGCGGCGAAGCGTGGGGGCGGGGTCACTCCGTTGTCGTTGCAGGCGGAGGATCCGGAGACCGGGATGACGCTTGATCCGGCCAGTCCCTTGCCGGGGCCGGACGAGTTGATGGCCAGTCAGGAACGAATGAGCCAGATGGGCCAGGCATTGCGAAGACTGGGCGGACCTTGCCGGGAGATCATAGAGCTGAGGTACTTCGGTGATCTGAGCTATGAGGAAATCGCCCGGGCGCTGGCGCTCAATCCGAAGACCGTCAGTTCCCGGCTGAGCAAGTGCCTGGGTCGTCTGGAAGGCGTTGCGCGCAAAATCTTTTACGGGGAGAAGTCCACCGCGTCTCCCGTCTAATCATTGGTGACGTACCATGCCGGAAGAAACCGAACAACCCATTGACCCGTTGCTGAAGGCTTACGGGCGCAAACGCCGCAAGGACGCGGGCGAACCGCTTGAACTGCACCCCGCAACCCGTCGGATGCTGCAGGGAGAGGTCACCCGCGCTTTCGGCGGCGCATCGGGCAAGGCATCCCCGTCGTCCCGCTGGCGGGGGCTGGCGGGTTTGTGGCCACGTTTGTTGTTCGGGGGTGGGGCGGTTGCCGCAGTGGCCGCCGTCCTGATTGTGTGGCGCCCGGCGGACGATGATTTTCAGGCGCCGGAGACCGTGGGTTCACTGGCGGCCAATCGAATGGAGGAGCGCGAGGGTGTTGGGGTCATGCGTGACGAAGCGTTCCGCCGAGGGTCATCGAATCAGGACTCACAGGCGGATCATATTTCTGAATCGATGATGACCCGGGAGGAGCCCGCGATGAAACTGGAGACGGCCCCTCAGCCACTGCTCGCGCCGAGGATGGACGTCGCTCCTTCCCGAAGCGTCCGGACTGAGACATCTCCACCCACTTCGCCTCCGCCAGTCCGGTCCGGAGAATCCTTGTCGCTCGCGCGCGGCGCGACGACGTCCGCGGAATCCGCGACCCTCGAACCAGCCGCCGAGCCGATCCCGCAGCCCGCCAAAGTCGGCAGGGCCGACACGTCCGGAGAGGGATCCGCATCGGCCACGGTCCGGCGTTTCGCGAATACGACTGACCTGGGAGCCGCGGTGAGGGATCGTTATGGTCTGGTGGCGTCGGATTCCGAGGATCAGGCGACCGGTCGCGAAGCGGCGGGCTTGTTGGAAGGGCAGATTTTTCAACGCGTGACGGCCGATGGTGTGGTGGCGGAACGGACCGGGAGTTCCGAGGTGCTATCCCAATTCCGTCTGGTGCGCGCAACGAACGAAGTGCGGATTGTGGATGCCGACGGGTCGGTTTACCAGGGGCCGGTACTTGCCGAAGGGACAGTCCAGTTGGGTCGTCCCTTCGAGGGTCGTCCCCTCGAAGTAGATTCACGCGAGTCTGTCCCGGCGCAAACCTCTGTGGCGGGCGATTCCAGCCCCGGTTTTTCATTTTTTGCCAGCGGCACCAATCGCAGTTTGAACCAGGTGGTCAGTTTCCGTGGAACCTTTTCCCCCGAAGCGGCCCGATCGGCCGGGCAGACTTCCGCAACGGCTCCTCCGACTTCCCGTCGATCTCGTGACCAATACCGACTGCAACTGGACGCTCCAGGCACCCGGGATGCGGCGGATTCGATCACGGGGGCGTCCGTGTCACGCGCGCAATCCGGCGCGACGGTGGGGTTGGGTCTGCAAAGCGTGGAAGCATCCGGGGACGAAGGTCCCCTGCCGCCCGGCTTGATCGAAGGTGTGATTGAGGTTGGCGATTCGTTGCAGTTTCGGATTCAGGCGGTGCAGGCTCCGGAATCCCCTTAAGAGCCTGTTTTAAAAATGGAAGGGGTCCTGCGGCGAGGGATTTTGGCCGGGGCCAAGGCGGCGAGACCGGAGCATCCCCTCTGCGGGCTGTGACGGTTGAGCCAACGCGGGACCCGGGCAAAAGAACCGCCGCCCGGA
>DATKEE010000075.1:0-2284 GCA_035544555.1 Candidatus Methylomirabilota bacterium | reverse complement strand
CGGGCCGGGGAGGGAACCGAAGCTGACCTCGACGGATTTGGCGACGGAAGACCAGATGCCGAGGAACACGACGAAGGCGAGGATGGGGACGCCGATGTTGAGGAGAATGCCTCGGATTTGTTCGTCGCGATTCTCGCCGCGGATGAGGCGGAGGATGGGCACGAGAAACGAGAGGCCGCATTTTTCCAGGGCGTGGATGAATCGGTTCATTCGGGTCAAGGGACGGTGATGTTCGGGTTGGTCGTGCAAACATGCGCCGCTCGCCCGCTGGCACGGGGGATTCCGGAGCGGCGTTGATCGGTTCAGTCCTTCAGACCGACGGCGAATTCGCGGAGATAGGCGTTCGGCGACCGGCCGTCGTAGGTGACGCCGTCAATGAACTCATTGGTGGGCGGCCGATAACCATCGGTGGCGGGGACGTCGTCGGGCGTCAGTTCGCCGTCCTCGATGAGGAGTGCGGCGGCTTCGCGATAGACATCGGGCAGATAAACGGACTTTGCGGTTTCGTGATACCAGGCATCGGGTTTGGATTCCGCGATCTGGCCCCAACGGCGCATCTGGGTGAGGTACCACACCGCGTCACTGTAGAAGGGGTAGGTGGCGTGGTATTTGAAGAAGACGTTGAAGTCGGGGAGTTCGCGTATGTCGCCCTTCTCGTATTCGAACGTGCCGGTCATGCTGTTGGCGATGACTTCGTAGTCGGCGCCGACGTATTCGGGGCGGGAGAGGATTTCGCAGGCCTTCTTGCGGTTCTCCATGCTTTCATCGAGCCATTTGCCGGCGCGGATGAGGGCCTTGAGGACGGCCAGGTGGGTCTTGGGATTTTCCTTTGCCCAGGCGGAGGTGACGCCGAAGACCTTTTCCGGATTGTTCTTCCAGATTTCGTAATCGGTGATGACGGGCACGCCGATGTCGCGGAAGACGGCCTGTTGGTTCCAGGGTTCGCCGACGCAGTAGCCCGGGATGGTGCCCTGGGCGAGGGTGGCGGGCATTTGCGGGGGCGGGGTGACGGAGATCAGGACGTCGGCATCGGTGGTGCCGGTGGTGTCGCCGTTGATGTAGAGGCCGGGGCGGATGCCGGCGGCGGCGAGCCAGTAGCGGAGTTCGTAGTTGTGGGTGGAGACGGGAAAGACCATGCCCATGCGCAGGGGAGTGCCGGCGGATTTGAACTGTTCGACGACGGGTTTGAGCGCGTCGGCCTTGATGGGGTGGGGCGGTTTGGGCACGGCCAGCGAGGGGTCGTGTTTCTTCATCATTTCCCAAACCTCCTTGGAGACGGTGATGGCATTGCCGTTGAGGTCCATGCTGAAGGCTGTGACGACGTGGGCCCTGGTGCCGAAACCGATGGTGGCGGCGAGAGGCTGGCCGGCGAGCATGTGCGCGCCGTCGAGTTCGCCGCTGATGACGCGGTCGAGGAGAATCTTCCAATTCGCCTGCGCCTCGATGGTGACGTAGAGGCCCTCGTCTTCGAAGTAGTTCAGTTCCTTGGCGAGAACGATGGGGGCGCAATCGGTGAGTTTGATGAAGCCGAATTTGAGGTCGGACTTTTCGACGTCGAGGAAACTGCTGGCAGGGAGGGTGCGGGGCAGCATGCAGGTTGCGAGGAGGAGCACCGACAGGGTGAGGATGGGGAGGATTGATTTGGTGGCCATGGAGTTTGAGTGACGGGGTTTCAGGGGATCGAGAGGGTGACAGGTTCGGGGTTGGAAGGTTCAGCGGCCGGCGACGGGGAGGTCAGCTTCAGGGCTTCCTCGTAGAGGTCGGCGCGAAACACACGGGCGGTGGCGGTTTGCAGGGAGCGGTTTTCATCCGGGACGAGACGGAGCAAATGATTGATGATCCAGGCGGCGCGGGGCCGGGACGGAAGGTTGGCGTCGTCGCGGTGGAACACGGTGAATTCGGGGAGCACGGCGGTTCGGCCATGGCCGAGGTCGAAGGGACCGCAAAGGCTTGTTCGCAGGCGATCCGCGGGAGAGTTGAGATAGCGGGGATGGGCGAGGAGGTCGGCGAGATCGGAGCGGTTTTCCGGCACGTCGCACCAGGCGCAGGCCTCGATGAGGGCGGCGATCAGGGCGATGTGTTCCTCGTGGCGGGACCCGGCAAAGGCGCGGCGCGTCATGAGGACCTTTTCGGGATGGCGCGGGGCGAGTTGGGCGGTCGTGGTGACGGCCCAGCCCGCGCCGTCGTGAATGGCCAGCGAGTTCCAGGGTTCGCCGACGCAATAGCCGTCCAGGTTGCCGCATTTGAGGTTGGCGTACATGGAGGCCGGCGGGAGGACGACGAT
>DATKEE010000074.1:0-3661 GCA_035544555.1 Candidatus Methylomirabilota bacterium | reverse complement strand
GGCCACGGACATTCCGATGACGCGGGGCACGACGAGGTAGTGAATCGGATCCATGCCAAGCGCCTCCAAAGCCTCCACCTCCCCAAGGGACCGGGCCGTGCCGAGCTCGATCACCGTGGCGGTTCCGACGCGGGCCAGCACCAGCAAGGCTGTCACCAACGGACCGACTTCGCGCACCACCACGGTCACCATCACCGGGCCGAGGAATTCGGTTGCGCCCACACGGCTCAACAAGGCCACCGTCCGCCCTATGACGACCATTCCGAGGGCGACGGCCAGGAAGGTCACCATGGGAAGCAGCCGGACTCCGGCGCGGGCCACATTCAGCCGGATCAGCGGATGCACCACGCTGCGCGCATGCCGGACCCTCGTGATCAAAACGCCGGTGGTGATCCACGCGAAGGCTCCCAGACCAAGGATCAGGTCGGAAACGGCCAGCACCCGGCGTCCAATCCAGGCGAAGTAAGCATCGAGAATCCGGCCGGAGAGTGTGCCGGACGAGGGAGTGGGCACGGCTTCGCTCGAAGCGGGTTGCACGGGGTGAGACTAGCAGAATGCCCCCGCGAGTCGAGGGCTGGATGCGGAAGGCGCTTCGTTCCATGGCAGCGGGTTTTGATGTTTCCGGCTTTTGCCCGGGACAGGTGTGGCCTATACACTCTCTGTCCGCCGTCGCGCTTTTGGACCGCCGGCGCGCGAACCCACCCGGGAATGAAGCACATTGTCTATTTCGATCTCGAGACGCAAAAGGCGGCTGATGAAGTCGGCGGCTGGGACAGGATCAGCGCCATGGGGATGAGCATCGGTGTGACCTACAGCACGGCCCGCGGCGATTACCAGATCTACGACGAAAAACGGGTAGAGGATTTGATTGCCGAACTTCAGCGCGCCGATCTGATTGTGGGCTTCAACAATCTCCGGTTCGATTACGAGGTGTTGCACGGCTATACTGCCTTTGATTTGCGGCAGCTTCCCACTCTCGACATGCTTGTGGAGTTGCAGAGAACACTGCAGCACCGGTTGTCGCTGGATGCCATTGCCAGCGCGACGTTCGGATTGGAGAAGACGGCGGAGGGACTGCAGGCGATTCGATGGTACAAGCAGGGGAAGCTGTTGGAGATCGCGGAATACTGCTGTTTCGATGTGAAGCTGACCCGCCTGGTCCACGAATTTGGGGCGGCGCACAGGCGGTTGTTTTACACCAACCGCTTTGGTCGGAAACTGAGCGTGCCGGTGGAATGGTGACGTGGGACTCTAAGAGCCTGTTTTAAAACAGGACCCCTTCGATTTTTAAAACAGGCTCTAACGCCGCATGGCGGCGAGGTTGGCGTTTGCGTGGCGGAGTTTGGCGGAGAGATCCAGGGCAATGTTTCGCATGATGACCAGACCCAGGTGCGGTTCACGCTGGATCAGGTCCATCATGGCCGTGCGCTGAACGACCAGCAGGATGCTGGGCTGCGTGGCGGTGGCCCAGGCGACCCGCGGCGCGCCGTCAAGGAAGGCTTGTTCTCCGAAGATCTTCCCGTTGGTCAGGGTGCCGATCGGTTTGGAGTTTTCGTCGATGCTGATGTCCACCTGCCCGCGCATGACGATGTAGGCTTCCTCCCCGGAATCGCCCTTTCGGAACACAACCTCGCCCGGGCGGTAGAGTTTTTGGACAAATAGCCGGGCGATCCGGCGCAGTTCGCCATCTCCCAACCCTTCAAAGATGGGCAGTGTGCGCAACAGATTGATGATGGCGAGACCCACGCGCTGGTCGTCGAAATTCCGATCCACCAATTCGACAATGGCCCGGGATTCAGGGGTCATGGGAGCCTGCTCGCGGGCGTAGGCCATGTTCAATTTGACCAGTTTGACCACATCGGTGTAACTCCCTCCCCGGGAGTAAAACGCCGGCAGGTAGCCCACCGGAACGAACCCCAGTTGCTCGGCGCTCTTCAACATGCGCGGGGCATTCATGAGGACGTCCACTTCCACAAAGACGGCTCCGAATTGCGACTGCGAAACCTCCACGGCGTGCTGGAGAAGCGCGCCGGTGGAGACGTCGTCCATGGCGAACGCGTCGGTGATACGGGCGCACCGGTCGTGTTCATCCATATAGAATGCGAGTCCGGCCGAGACCCGGCCTTCCCGTTCGGCCAGCAGGGCCCGGTTTGGTGAATGGGTTGTCACCCGCATCAGTCCCGACCCGAGGTTGAAACTGCCGGAAACCTCAACGGGTGATTTGGAGGCTTGGGCTTGATCGCGCCAGGAGGCGTAATCCTCCGGGCCGGCCTCGGTGACGCGAAGCCGGGTGTGGAGGGGGTAACCGGTTGCCCCATCACGGACGGTCAGGGGACTGGAGATGCCAAACTTTTCGAGCACCATCATGGCGAGGCCGCTGATCTGGGGCAGGGATTCCGAGAGCGGTGATCGTGTCACCAGAATTGGCTCGGAAGGTTTCACGTAGAACAGAATGCCCTGACGGGTGCGCAGCATGTGCTTGGACGGTTGAAACCCCACGCAGTGGTAACCGAGTTCCTCGAGCAGTGACTGCTGCGGATGATCGGACACCGGCACCCGTGACACGATCATTTGACGGCGTTCCGAAGTGAGCTCGCCAACCTTCTCCAGGAGCGAACGCGCGGCGCCGCTGGCGTAACTCTCCGGTGTGTTGAGATTCCGACCGAGATTGGCGATCGGGTTCAGGTCGCTGCCGCTGGGTTTGAGAAACGAGACACTTGCCTCCAGCCGCCTGCCGGATCCGGCCACCCAGGTTTCGTGGCCGGTCGTGCTGTCGATTTGCGCGGCGATCCAGGCCGGGTCATAAACTTCACGGGCGAGGTACTCCTCCCCGAGCGCGGATTTGACAAGATCCAACCATTGAGGGGCATCGCCAGCGGTTGCCAAACGTACGGTTGTGGCCATGAATTCAGGTGGGGGGTTGATCGGGAAGGCTGCCGGTCGGGCTGCGCGTGGTTTGTGAACAGGGCGTCAGGGAACAGGGTTGGGATGGTGCCCGCGACAGGACTTGAACCTGTACGATTTTACTCACTAGAACCTGAATCTAGCGCGTCTGCCAATTCCGCCACGCGGGCATCCCGTTCGCGACCGGACGGAGCTGCCCTCCCTTGCGGAGGATTTCACGCTCAAGTCGCACGACAGAGGGTCTAATTACGACAGCGATTTCGCAAGGGGCAAGCACAAAGAGACCTGGTTGGGAGGAGCGACACGTGATCGAACCGCGGTGGACGACCCGGCTGCCTGGTGGGCCCAACAGGATTTGAACCTGTGACCAAGCGATTATGAGTCGCCTGCTCTAACCACTGAGCTATGGGCCCCCAAAGGCTGTCCGATAGCGTCGGGCTGACGCGCTGGTTCGTCCCATTCCCTGGGGAAAAGGTCGTCGAATACTGCGGGGCAGGGCTTGGGTCTCGCAAGCCAATTGTCGCCCGCCGATCGAGGAGGAATGAGTTTGTAGGAGTTCCTGATGCGGGGGGAGGATGCTGTGCTAAACGGGCGAAGGATATAATTCCGGGTCGATTAAGGAAATCTCGATCGGCCACCGATGGATCAAGCGTTGGGACCCGCGGCACAAGCCTCACTCGTGCATGGACTTGCCTTGCTTTTGAAAGCCGACAGGCAGCCTTGTGCGCAAACTCGTGGCCGCGTACGTGCTGTAGGG
>DATKEE010000073.1:0-5757 GCA_035544555.1 Candidatus Methylomirabilota bacterium | reverse complement strand
CGCCGAAAACGTCGCCGGCTGCCGACGGTGGAAGGCTGTGGCCGGGAACTTTCACGGCCCGATCCGGATCGATTCGGCGGGCCAGTTCGCGGGCATACTCCTTCGAGATCAGCCCCCGCGGTACCGGCGCGAAGTCCGGATCGCCGAGCCAGTGTGCCCGGTCCGCGAAGGCGAGCTTCATTGACTCGGTGGCGAGGTGGATGAATTGGGCTGGCTCGCTGTCCATGGAGTTGACGTCGAGGAGTTCGAGGAGGTTGAGAATTTGCGCCACGTGCACCCCGCCGGAACTGGGTGGAGGGAAGCCGAGAATCTCGTGCCCTCGATACCAGGAGCGAACCGGACGGCGTTCCTTGGCCTCATAACTCTTGAAATCCTGCATCGTCAACAGGCCGCCGTTCTCGCGCATCCATGTGGCGGTGGCCCTGGCGAAGGAGCCCTCGTAGAACCACGCGATCCCCTCACGAGCAATGGCGCGGTAGGTGGTGGCGAGATCCGGCTGCCGCAGTGTGTGACCCGCCTTCAACGGTGCTCCGGCGGAATCGAGA
This sequence comes from Candidatus Methylomirabilota bacterium, assembly GCA_035544555.1. GTDB lineage: Bacteria > Verrucomicrobiota > Verrucomicrobiia > Limisphaerales > DATKEE01 > DATKEE01. The sequence continues at coordinate 5,212 of DATKEE010000073.1, read as the reverse complement.
AAAATCGCTCGACTCGCTGGGAATTCCGCCAGGTTGCCGGCTTCGGCCGTCAGACGTCCGGCATAATGGGCGTCGATCCGAAAGCCTTCCCCGGCAAGGTCAGCCGCGGCGGCGAGGGATTCGGCCATTGGCTTCCGGCCGTGGTTTTTGGCGGCGTGATGGTAGGCGGCCAGCGCTCCGGGGACTGCGATTGCCAGCGGGCCTGTGCGGCTGAGTTGCGGATCCACCCGTCCGTTTCGCAGGTACATGTCGCGGGTTGCCGCCGCCGGCGCCGTCTCCCGTCCGTCAATCGCGATGACTTGTCCGTCGGCCAGGCGCATCAACAGGAAGCAGCCTCCGCCAATTCCGGAATTGTGGCCGTCCACGACCCCCAGGGTGAGACCCGCGGCGACCGCGGCATCCACCGCGTTGCCGCCGTTTTGGAGCATTCGCAACGCGGCCTGTGTGGCCAGTGGATGGCCGGTGGCGGCCATTCCCCGACGAGGCGGGGACGGGGGATCGGCCGCCACCAACAGCCCGGCCGAGAGCAGGCCCAGCAATGAACCGAGGCACTTCATGAAGTCAGTTCCGCGATCGTGCCAGCGTCCACGACCAGCGATTGGAAAGGCAGGCATTGAGCGACCCGGGTTGCGTCAGGCAGGTTCGATCAATTCACGGAGTTTCCGCAACGCCTCGGGCACGGCGGTCCAGGGATCTTCAGCCGCCTCGTATTCCAGGATGACGTAACCTTGATATCCGGCATCCCGAAGCATCCCGAGAAGGCGCGGCATATCCGCGGGTTCCCTGGATTTGCCTCGGGGCTGGATCTCCACCTTGATCTGGACATTCACGGCATAGGGGGCGCATCGGCTCAAGTCTCCATAAGGGTCCGTTGTGTGGAAGTTCCCGGTGTCGAGATTGATTCCAAGCCACGGGCTTTTCACCGATTGGACGAGTTCCAGGAGGTCCGCGGCTTCGGCCACGATGCCGCCGTGGTTTTCCAGGCCCAGCATGACGCCCCGTTTGCCGGCGTGGTCACAGCATTCCTCGAGCGCTTCCAGGCACAACCGTTTCGCCTCCTTCGGCGTCAGGTCGCCGGCAGCGCCCGCGAACACGCGCAGATGCGGCGCGCCCATCACGGCCGCGCGATCGATCCAGCGCTTGACACCGGCGATCTCCCGGTCGCGGTCAGGTCCGGCGGGAAGGGTGAATCGGTTTCCCACCGCGGATCCCGAGATTTCGACGCCGCGCAGGAAGGCGTGTCGTTTCAGTTGCAGCAGGTAGGCGTCATCCGTGTCGGGCGGAAAATAGTAACTCGTCAGTTCGGCGCCGATGCAGGCGTGTTGGGCGCAAAAATCAATGAACTGACGCAGGTCGATTTGTTGCGCGGGTGGGGGGCGCCGCTCCCGTTCGTGGCCGGCGTGGATGAAGTAATCGCGAAAAGAGTATGCGGCGAGACCGGGGAGCAGGCGGGGCCCGCCGGTCCGTTGGATCGGTTCGATGGCGCGAACCGCGGAGGTGCCGCCCAAGCCGAGGGCGGCGAGTGTCAGGGCGCCTTGGAGGGAACGGCGGAGAAATCGTCGTCGGTGGATGAATTGGGGCATGGCCCGATTGAACCACCTGTCTGTCGGGACGCAACCTGTTTTGTGGGGGGGAATGTGGCCGGGCCGGGCGTGAGAAACGGTGTCCGTGGAGGTGCCGGCCCCGCTCAGGCGGAGCGTTCAGCCTCCAATGCCGTCTTTACGAGCGCGTATTCGGTTTCCACTTTGGGCAGCAGTTCCGCGGCGGATTGGAAGTCCTCCTCCTTGGCGGCGGTTTCGACCTGCTGGCAGAGGCCGGCCATGAGTTGGGCTCCAAAGTTACCGCAACTGCCCTTGATGGTGTGGGCCACGCGCTTGAGGAGCGCGGCGTCACGGTCGTCGCAGGCCTTGCGGAGCGATTCCAAGGCGACGGGAGTGTCGGCCAGGAACAGGTCGATCAGTTCCATGAGCGGATCCGGCTCACCCGGTTCGCCGAGTTCCCGGATGCTGGCGATGGCCTTGGCATTGATTGGGGATGCGGTCATAGGTTCGTTCGACAGGTTATTGCTGGTTACGGTGGTGGCAATCCTTGATTTGCTGAATCGATCCAGTGCCGTGCGGAGTTCATCGAGTTTGACCGGTTTCGACAGGTAGTCATCCATGCCGGCCGCGATGCATTTTTCACGGTCCCCTTCCATCGCATTGGCGGTCATCGCGAGGATGCGAAGGGAGCGCAGGGGGCTGGTGGCGTTCTCCCGCGCTTGATGGCGAATGCGGCGGGTGGCCTCATAGCCGTCGAGGCCGGGCATGTGACAATCCATCAGCACGACGTCGTAGGATTTTCGTCCGATTGCATCGAGCACCTCCTGCCCATCCGCCACGACATCCGCCGCATGTCCGAGTTTGGACAACATCTGGCAGGCGACCTTCTGGTTCACGGCATTGTCCTCCGCCAGGAGGATGCGCAAAGTGGAGGCGGGGACAGGGGTGGAGGGCGCGGGTGTTGGCGGAGGTGCGGTGGCTGTGGTGTGAAAGCCCGTGGAGAAGCCTGGATCCCTCCTGGAGCGAAGCGTCCTGGGTGGTAACGCGAATTCACCGGCCAGCACGGTGGCCAGGGCATTGAACAACATCGACTGCTTGACGGGTTTGACCAGACAGACCTCGACGCCAGCCTCCCGGATCTCGTCCGTCAGGTGGATTCCCAGGGAGGTCAACATCACCATGCGGGTTTCCACCAGGAGGGGGTCGCGGCGTATCCGCCGGGCGAGTTCCAGTCCGTCCATATCCGGCATCTGCATGTCCAGGATGACCAGGTCGTAAGGCCGGCCGGCTGCCGCCGCCTCGTGGAGGGCATGCAGTGCTTCCGTTCCGCCTGTGGACGTCCCGGAATCAATTTTCCAGGAAAGGAGGTACTGGCTGAGAATCCGGCGGTTCGTGAGATTGTCATCCACGGCCAGCACCCGGAGGCCCGCGCGGATGGACTTGGCGGTGGGGACGGGGGAGCGGCTGGTCTGTTTCTCCAGGGGCAGGGTGAACCAGAAGGTGGAGCCCTTGCCGGCTTCACTCTCGAGGCCGATTTCCCCCTTCATCAACTGGACGAGTTGGCGGGAGATGGCGAGTCCCAGTCCTGTGCCGCCGTACTTCCGCGTGGTGGAAGTGTCCGCCTGGGTGAAGGGTTTGAAGAGCACTTTCTGCATGGCATTGGAGATGCCGATGCCGGTGTCCTGGACTCGGATGCTGACCACGGCCTGGGTGGGCGTTTCCTCCTTGAGTTCAGCTTCGACGACCACTTCGCCGCAGTCGGTGAACTTGATGGCATTGCCGACGAGGTTCAACAGAATCTGGCGGATGCGTCCCGGATCGCCCCGCAAACGACTGGGCAACGAACTGGGGACGAAACAGGCGAGTTCAACACCCTTGGTCGAGGCCCGCGTTGCCAGGACATCCACCGCCCCCTCGATCACCTCCCGGAGGTCGAAGTCCAGATGTTCGAAGGTTAGCTTGCCGGCTTCGATCTTCGAGAAGTCCAGGATGTCATTGATGATGGTGAGAAGGGACTCCGCGCTGTTGCTGGCCGTTTGAGCGTAGTCCTGTTGGATGGGGTCGAGCTGGGTGTCGAGCAACAGGTTGGTCATTCCGATCACTCCGTTCATGGGGGTGCGGATTTCGTGACTCATGTTGGCCAGGAATTCACTTTTGGCGCGATTGGCGGCCTCGGCCGCCTCCTTGGCTTTCTGGAGCGCCTCCTCGGCCCGCTTGCGTTCATTGATTTCCTGCTTCAGAGCGCGGGTTCTTTCCTCGACGCGCTTTTCCAGGCTGTCGTGAGTGCGCTGAAGCGCCTCGTCGCGTGTCTGCACCTGGGCTAGCATTTCGTTGAAGCCGTCGATTAGATGTCCCAGTTCGTCCTGACCCCGCTTGGGCACGCGCACGGTGTAGTTCTGTTCGCGCGCCACCTGACGGGTGGTGGCCACCAGATCGAACAAGGGGCGTGAGATCATTCGTTGCACCCTCGAAGCGATCAGCAGGGCCACCAGGGACAGGGCGGTGACCAGCATCAGCGCCACACCGGCATGGGAAACCAGCCGGCCGCGCAATCTTTGGAGATCCGATTCCAGATAAACCGTCCCGATGATCTCCCCCTGGTAGTGAATCTCCCTGAAAACGGCGAGGTGTCGCCCGCGGAATTCGTGTCCTTGCGGCCGCATTGGCGGCGGTTCGAAGCGATCCGGAGTCATGGAGCGATGGTATTTCGCGAAGACCTCGCCGGTCGGCTTGTAAACGCAAGCCGAGACGATGCCGGGTTGTTCCTCGAGCGCTTCGAAGGTGTGCTCGACCGAGCCTTCCACATTGAAGCTGATGGCTGCGGCGCTGTTGGCTCCGATGATTTCCGCGAGGGTTGCCAGTTCGCGGGGCATGTCCCGCCTCTGCGTGATCTGTTCATAACCGACGAAGGCCGCCGACAACAGCACGGACGCCACCGTACTCGTCAGCATGATGATGATGATCAGCTTGTTCCGGATGGAGACGTTTCGGAGGATTTTCATTCTCAGTCCTCGCTTTCTTCCCGGACCGGACGTCCGACGCCCAGAAGTTGCGGTCGTAACTTCAGCCCCTGCTGTTCGGCCCGTTTCACGGCGTCCACGTTGATTTCGAACCGGACGTTGTTGCCTTCCCGGTAGAATCCGATCACACCGCCGACCTGGCAAAAGCCCTCGGCCTCGCCCACCGTCAGGATGGGTGAATCCCTGAAAAGAGCCAGTGTCTCCCGCGTTTCCCGGGGGTTCTGGAGGGAGACAAACAGCAAATGGCATTCGCTGACCGCCCCGGCCTGATCATATCGCCGGACTTCCATCGGGTGATTGTTCAGGGTTTTTCCCTCACAAGTGCGCTCCAGCAGGTCGCCGAACGGGTCCTCGCCCAGGATGCCGATCACAAACGGCGCCTCGGGGGAATCGAACGCTTGGGCCGGCCATTCGATGAAAGTGGCGAATTTGTAAAGGAATGCGGCTTTGATGGCATGCTCTGTGGCGACCGGCGTTTCCGGGTGGGCGGACAGCACGCCACCACTGAACATCGAGATCCACCCGGCGAGCATCAGCCGCATTCCTCCCAAGGCCCGCGTCCAGTGGCGAGAGACCGCGCTGGCTCCAGGATGTGAGGTTAAAACATCCATGTCACGCTTCCATGGATCGAATGTTGAACTTCCGTGTTCC
>DATKEE010000072.1:0-11598 GCA_035544555.1 Candidatus Methylomirabilota bacterium | reverse complement strand
GGCACTCTGGACGCGTGGACGGATCTCTGGAACCAGGCGCAGGCGGGGCTCGCAACAAATGCCGCCTATCAGCGCGTTCAGGGGAACAATCCGGATGGCACGCCCAATCCGGCGTATCCGAAGCTGATCGAAATCGAGAATCTGATCGACTACATGCTGATCATTTTTTACGGCGGGAACATCGATGCACCGATCTCGAGGTTTCTGGGCAACAGTTCCCCGAACAACTTTTTCGCGGTCCGGAACCGCAATGGTCCGGACGGCTTCCGGTCGTTCGTTCACGACGCCGAGCACACCATCCTGTTGTACCTGTTGAACGAGGACCGAACCGGGCCGTTTTCCTCGGGCGACACATTTTCCAAGAGCAATCCGCAATGGATTTTTCAGCGCCTCACCGCCAATCCGGAGTTTCGGTTGCGGGTGGCGGATCGGGCGCACCGGCATTTCTTCAACGACGGCGTGCTGACTCCCGGGCAATTGGTGGATCGGTTCATGATCCGGAAGAACGAGATTGACCGCGCGGTGGTGGGGGAGTCGGCGCGATGGGGCGATTCCAAGCGCAGCACGCCGTTCACCCGCGACGTGGATTGGGTCAATGAGATCAACGCGCTGCTCAACAACTGGTTTCCGCAGCGATCCGGAATTGTCCTGAACCAACTCCGCGCAAAGGGCTGGTATCCGGCTGTCGCGGCACCGGGGTTCAATCAGCATGGCGGGAACGTGAACGCGGGTTTTTCCCTGACGATGAACGCGCCGGCAGGGACGATTCATTACACGCTGGACGGCACCGATCCGCGCCTTCCGGGCGGGTCGATTTCCCCTGAGGCGCGAACCTACGGCGGGGCGCTGACCGTCGATGAGACGGTGATCGTCCGGGCGCGCGTGCTCAGCGGCGGCACTTGGAGCGCATTGAACGAGGCGCAATTCACAGTTATCCAGACCTACACGGATTTGTTCATCACAGAAATCATGTATCATCCCCCGGCGGAGGGGGAGATCGATGGCGATGAGTTCGAGTTCATCGAATTGAAGAATACATCTTCGGAGGAACTCGACTTGAGCGGGGTGCATTTCTCGGACGGCATTCAGTTCACCTTCCCGCTGGGGACGCGGCTCGGGCCCGGCCAGTTTGTGCTGCTGGTCAACAACCCGACGGCCTTCGGCACGCGTTATCCGGACGTCACGATCGATGGCGTCTATACGGGTCGCCTGGCCAACGGCGGGGAACGCGTCACCCTCTCGCACGCGGTCGGCACGCCGATCTTCTCGGTGGCGTATGGGGACCGTCCTCCCTGGCCCGCGTCGGCGGATGGGATCGGGTTTTCGATTGTTCCGGTCAATCCGAACCTGAATCCCGATCCCGATGACGCGTTGAACTGGCGGGCGAGCGCGAATCCCGGGGGATCGCCACGCGCGGATGATCCCGCGCTGGCGCTGCCGGGAGTCTGGATCAACGAGGTGCTGACGCACACGGACCTGCCGCAGCTCGACTCGATCGAGTTGCACAATCCCACGGGTTCATCCGCTGACCTCAGTTATTGGTTTTTGACCGATCGCCGCAACGTGCCGCAGAAATTCCAGATTCCGGCGGGAACCATCATTCCATCCGGCGGGTATGTCGTGTTCGATGAGGAGGATTTCAATCCGAATCCGGGTGTGGATCCGAGTTTCAACCTCAGTTCGCATGGCGAGGAAGTGTATCTCTACTCGGCGGATTCGGCGGGAAACCTGACCGGCTACAGCGATGGGTTCAGTTTTGGAGCGGGTGCGAACGGGGTGTCGTTCGGACGGTACACGACCAGCACGGGCGGCGTGGATTATCCGGCGCAGACTGCCAACAGCCTGGGCGCGGCCAACGTCGGCCCCCGCATTGGCCCGGTGGTCATCAATGAAATCGGGTATTTCCCCGCGCCGGGCGGGAACGAGTTCATTGAATTGAAGAACATCACCGGGAGCGCGGTGAAGCTGTACGATGAGGATTTTCCGACGAACACCTGGCGATTGAACGGTGTCGGGTTTGATTTCCCGCCGGATCAGGAGATTGCCGCGAACGGACTGGTGCTGCTGGTGGGGATCGATCCCGCCGCCTTTCGCGCCAATTACAATGTCCCGCCGCAGGTCCCTATTTACGGTCCGTGGTCGGGCGTCTTGCAGGACAATGGGGAGAACCTGGAACTGCGGCGACCCGACGGGCCGGACGTGGATCCGGAGAGTGGCGAGGTTGTAGTTCCTTACATCGCGGTGGATCGGGTGCGTTACAGCGACCGCGCGCCATGGCCGGCGGAGGCGGCGGGCGGTGGATCCTCCCTGGAGCGGTTGAATTCGGCGGCTTATGGAAATGATCCGGCCAACTGGCGTGCCAGCCCGGGGGCGCCGAGTCCCGGGTTGGACAACACCGGCAACCGCCTGCCCCAGGTGTTCGCCGGCCTGGATCAGAACGTCGAGTCCACGGTGTTTCCAGTGAGCGTGACCTTGTCCGGGAGCGTGACTGACGATGGATTGCCGGATCCACCCGCGGCCATGACGGTGCATTGGGATCAGATGGGTGGTCCGGGGCCGGTTGCTTTTGAGGATGCGGGAACGGCCGGCACGACGGCCCGCTTTCCCGGAGTGGGCAGCTATCAACTGCGGTTGACGGCGGACGACGGCGAGTTTGCCGCGTCGGACGAGATGGTGGTGACGATCAGCCGCACCAGCGGGCCGGTGGTCCTGGTGCCGCGCGGATCGGTGTGGCGCTACCGGGATGACGGGTCGGATCAGGGGACGGGCTGGCGCGCCGCGTCATTCAATGACACCGCATGGTCTTCGGGTCCCGCGCAACTGGGTTACGGCGATGGAGACGAGGCGACGGTGGTGGGGTTTGGACCGGATTCGAACAACAAATACATCACCACCTACTTCCGGCACCGGTTCAACGTGACGGACCCGTCCTTGATCAACGGGCTCACCGTCCAACTTCTGCGTGATGACGGCGCGCTGGTGTATTTGAACGGGGTCGAGGTGTTCCGCAGCAATCTGCCGGCGGGGGCCGTGAACTATCAGACGCTGGCGAGCGCGACCGTGGGCGGCGCCGAGGAGAACACGTTTTACAGCCAGTCCGTGGATCCGGCGGTGCTGGTGACCGGTGAGAACGTGCTGGCGGTCGAGGTGCATCAGACGATTGGCAACAGCAGTGATCTGAGTTTCGACCTCGAACTGGAGGCGCAGGCCTTCACCGTCAATCAACCGCCCGTGGTGGACGCCGGGACCGACCAGGAGGTGGATCTGGCCGCGGGCGTGGTGTTGAACGGATGGGTGACGGACGATGGCCTGCCCATCCCGCCGGGATTGCTGACCAACCAATGGACTCAAGTCAGCGGACCGGGCACGGTGAGCTTCGGGAATCCTGTGATGGCTTCGACTGTCGCGAGTTTTTCCCTGGAGGGTAACTACACCCTGCGGTTGAACGTGGGCGATGGCGCGTTTGTCAGCAGCGACGATGTTCTGGTGAGCGTGTCGGGCGACGCGCTGGCGGCCTGGAAGCAGCAGCATTTCAACGAGGCCGAATTGGAGGACCCGGCCATCAGCGGGAATGGAGCGGATCCGGACGGGGATGGATTGACGAACTACGATGAATTCATCGCGGGGACGGATCCGAGGGATGAGGAAAGCCGGCTTGAGATTGCCGCCATTGAAATACTGGCGGGGAATGGCGTCGAGCTTCGGTTTGAGGCGGTGGCTGGCAGGTCCTACAGCGTTCTTCACCGGGATTCGCTGGACGCGGGTCCGTGGAACCGGCTGGGCGATGTGGAACCCGTGGCGACGACACAGATGGTGGTGGTGGAGGATCCGGACAACCCGGGCGCGGCCGTGCGCTATTATCGGCTGGTGACACCCGCGATCGATTGAGCAGGCGACCTGCGCGCCGGGGCGCTGGCTTGAGTCCGCTTCGACGTGGCTTCCACCTTCGCTAAAGCTTCGGCGGACAACTCGGCGGACAGGTCGGCGGGTTCGACGGTTATGCGGCCGGCGGGGGGCCGGGTTCGTCCTCGAAACGTTTGAGGAGGACGTTCAGGGAACCCAGGAGACGGCTGTGGGTGATCGGCTTGTAGAGAACCACGGCGCCGATTTTTTGGAGGAAGGGGGCGAACTGGGGGTGGCGCTCATAACCGGTGACGAAGATGAAGCGTTCGCAAAGGTGGGGTTTTACCCGCTGGACGGCCACATAGAAAATGTCCCCCGCCATCTCGGGCATCATGAGGTCACAGAATATGGCGTCCACGTCCCGGTCCATGACGAGCTTGAGGGCCTGGACGCCGTTGCCCGCGGTGCTGACCTCGAAGCGGCTTGCCTCCAGGATTTCACGATAGGCGTCGGTCAGTTCCCGATGGTCATCAACGATCAGGACGTGTTTCATTGCCGGCATGTTTTTCTGTGTCACGGGCGCGCTTTCGAGCAGTTCCTGGTCCCACTTGAGCGTGAGCGGAGCCGCGGGTTTGGTCAGAATTCAAATTGGACATCCCCCAGACGGTTGGCGAGTTCGTCAAGGACGCGCCGTTCATCGGCCGGGGTGGGGGCCATGAACGTGACGCTGAAACGAAGGTAGGCCCCGGCGTCGTCCCATGGAACGGTGGAGATCAGTTTTTCCGTGATCAGCCATTGAGAGGCGGTCTCGGCGGAGTCAAAGAGGACGCGCGAACCATCCTTGCGCGCCGCGGCCCTGGGGGCCTTGACATAAAGAAAGAAGGAGCCGCCCGGTTTGCGGGCATGGAAGCCGGCCTTGCGGAGCACGGAGACGAGACCGTCCATGCGGCGGGAGTATTTGGCGGCGATCCTTTCGGTCATCTCCGGGTGATCGAAGCAATAGGCGGCGGCGTGCTGGATGGCGAGGAACTGCCCGGAGTCCGTGTTGTCTTTGACGTCCCCGTAGGCTTTCACGAGGAGTTCATTGCCGGCGACAAATCCGCACCGCCATCCGGTCATGTTGAAGCTTTTGTTGGTGGAATGGAGTTCGACACCGACCTCGAGGGCGCCGGGTGTGGCCAGGAAGCTGACGGGTTTGCCGTCGAACACGAGCGCGGCATAGGCGGCGTCGTGAATGACGACGATCCGGTTGCGGAGGGCGAACTCGACCACGCCCGCGAAGAAGTCAGGTGGAGCGCACGCGCCTGTGGGGTTGTTGGGATAATTCAGCACCAGCGCCTTCGCCTTGCGCAGGACTTCCGGGGGGATGGCGTCGAGATCGGGGAGAAAGGCATTCGCCTCGTCGAGGGGGAGATTGTGCACGAGTCCGCCGTAATAGCGGCTGTGGGTGCCGAACACGGGATAGCCGGGCGTGGTCATGAGCACGACGTCGCCGGGATTGATCAGCGCGGCGGGGAGGATGGAGAGCGCGGCCTTGCTGCCGATGGAGTGGAGCACCCCGGTCTCGGGATTGATGCCGGGCGCGCCGCAGACGCGATCCAGGTACCGGGCGGCGGCTTCCTTGAGGACAGCGTCCCCATTGTCGGCATAGCCGCGGTTGTCGGGGTTTCCGGCCTCCTGGTGCAGCACCTCGATGACCTCGGGGAAGGCCATGTCATCCGGTTCGCCGACGCCCATGTCGATGATTTCCCCGCCGGGATTGGCGGCGAGGGCGGCGCGTTTGGCGCGTTTGATCTTCTCGAACTTATAGAGGGCGGTTGATTTGCCGTATTGCGCGCCGCCGATGCGGCTGGCGAACAGGTTTTGGATGAAGGATTCGGACATGGGAGGGATCGCGGTTCAAATTCGAAGGGCGGAAACTACCGAAACGAAACCCGCGATGCAAGCGATGCTGGAACCGCCGAAGGGGTCAGTCCCGGCTATTGTGGAAAAGCGTTGTGGTGCAGGCTCGAATGACGTGGTTTAGGGGGCCGCTCGGGCGAGGCTCCGAGTGTGGCAGGCGTATAAGGCTGGAGCGGAGGACGAGGTGGGGCGGCTCAGCGTTTCTTCGGGCTGAACCCGGGGGGCATCTCGTGCCCGGGGGCGGATGGGGCGGCGGAGGGGACGTTGGCCGGGGCGGGTTGGGTGCCAGGCGGGGAGAGCAGTCCTTCGTCGATGGCGGCCAATTGACCGGTTTCGGCCATGTCCGCAAGTCGTTTTCGCGCCTTTTCGGCGGCGCTGGTCCTGCCGTATTCAGCGTCGATCCGCCGGAGGAGGGCAACGGCCTCCAGCTCCTTTCCGAGTTTCAAGTAAAGGTTGCAGAGGTGAATGGCCGCCCAACCCCAGCGTTCCGCCGGCAGTTTCTTCTTAAGGACCTCCTCGTATTCGAGGGCGGCAGCCAGTGGATTCTGCAGGTCTTTCTCGTAAATCTCGGCAATGCGCAGGGCGACAAACTGCTCGCGGGGATGACTGGCGAGATATTCGCGCATCAACCGGATGGCTTCGAGATGATCGCCGTTTGCCCAGACCTGTTCCGCATCCTCGTATTCGGGATCCTTCCGCATTCCCTTCGCGTCGTCGTTGAAGAGAAAGTCACCGGTCTTGTGGGCGAACAGCTGGGTGAGGTCGTGGGCGAAAAGCAGCGCGAACCCGATCACCGCCAGCACGAACACGGCGCCGTGGGTCACCCAGCCCGAACCGGGCGCTTCGGTTTCCATGGTTTCCGGGGATTCGTCGGGAAGTGTGATCCGCGTTTGAGCGTTCCAAGCGGCCACCGCGCTGTAGCCTTCGTAGAAAAGGTGGCCGAACGCGATGGCGGTCACGATCAGCAGCACATACAGGATGGCGCGGATTTTTTTATTCATGCGGCATTCCGAACGCCCGGCAACGTATCATCGTCCCTGTTCGGTTTTCAATGGAGGCTCCGGTCCCAGCTCACGCTTTCCTTCCGACCGGTGCGGGACGGGGCGTTTCCAGATTGGCACGACGCGTTTCATTTCATCGATGAGGAACTGGCAGGCGGCGAATGCGCCGGCGCGATGGGGGGCGATGACCTCGACCCAGAGCGACGGTTCGTTGACCGCCACGCGTCCGATGCGATGGACCAGGCGGATGGATTCCACCGGCCAGCGGGCCTCGATCTGATCGAACAACAATTCGAACTGGTGCCGGGCCATCTTCTCGAATGCCTCGTAATTCAGGGCTTGAATCCTGTCCGGCCCCTCGTTCGCCCGGACCACGCCGGTGAAATAGACGGCCGCGCCCATCGAAGGTGACAGAATACGTTTGCCGAGCAAGGCGGGTTCCTCAATCGGATCGGTGGTGATGGTGAGTTCGCGTCGCATGGCCGGAGGGCTGATTCATCCGCCCTGGACGGGTGGGAACAGGGCCACCTCGTCGCCGTCTTGAAGGATGTGGTCGCGGGTTTGGTAGTCCACCCCCACGGCCGTCAGGGTGGAGTTGCGCATGGCTTGAAGTTTGGGGAAGCGGGCGGCCACCTGTTCGTGGAGCTGGCCGAGCGTGGCGCCCGCCGGAATCGATTCCACGAGTTCCTCGCAGCCGGTGATGTCCTTGAAATACGAATAAAAGCGGACCGTGACATTCATGGGATCGCGGAGGGGCGGCGTCCGCCCCGATTGCGCCGGGGCGCCCCCGGATGGGAGGGGACGTCTGACGCGACTTCATACTGGGACCGCCGCAGCACACCGACAAAGGGCAGGTTACGGAAATGCTCGGCATAGTCGAGGCCGTAACCGACGACGAACTCATCGGGGATGGTGAACCCCACGTAATCCGCCGCCACCGGTTGCACGCGGGCCACCTGCTTTTCGAGGAACACGCAGACGCGGAGGCAGCGCGGACGAAGCTTTCGGAGGCGGCGGATCACGGAGGCCAGCGTTCTGCCGGAGTCGAGGATGTCATCCACGAGCAGGACGTCGCGATTTCGGACATCCAGGCGCAGTTCCTTGGTGAACACGAGTGGTCCGGGGCGGGTGCCGGACCGGTAGCTGGAAACGCCGATGAAGTCGAGTCGCAACGGCAGGGAAAGATGGCGGATGAGATCCGCGAGAAAGAGGACGGTTCCGTTGAGCAGGGAAACCACGACCAGGTCGCGGCCCGAGTAGTCCCGTTGAATGGCGCGGGCCAGTTCCCGCACGCGACGGGCGATGTGTGTTTCGGGGATGAGCACTCGCTCGATTCCGGCGCGCCAGCGGACCGGGACGACGGTGCGGGAGGCGGGGAAGATGGGGCGGGAGGGTTTCATCCAGGCCGAGGTCAGATGTGCCTGGAGTCGTCGTGATCCTTGGTGCCGTAGCCGCCCTGCTGACGCTGGAAATTCACCGCGTTCTTCTTGAGATAGGCCGCGAAGACGTCGTCCGCGCTCATGCCGAGGACCTGCGCGAGACTGATGAGAAAGTGAAAGAGATCGACGACCTCGACGCGGGCGTTTTGCTCGTCGAATTTCTGGTATTTGGCCCACCATTTCCAGGGGACACTGTCGGTGAGTTCGGCGATCTCCTGTGACATGGCCCGGCAATAGTTGAGGATCCAGCGTGTTTTTTCCTCATCATTGAATTCGTCGGTGCGCACGCCGATGCGTTCGTTGAGGGACTTTTGCATGCGGAAGAGTTCTCGGAGCTGGTCGGGACAGTCGGGCGATGCCATGGGGGGAGCATTTCTTCCGGGGAAACGTGAATCAAGGAGAAAGCGGGCGGACAATGGGTATGTTCGGGGCGTTGGCCGGGCGGGGAGGGAGGAGTTGAAACGGCCGTGATTTGGTGTTTGGGAGGCGGTGGTTGGACCCGCAAAACCGCGTTCGATTTGGATTGCGCTTTTGCTGAAATTTTTTGTGGCGTATTTGACTTTGTCTGCTAGAGTCCCGCACTCTCAAATGCTGGAAATATGATTTGATCGACCGGATGGTGAGAGATTCCGGTGTGGATCAACGCTTCAGTAATGCTGTGACAAACAAGAAAAAAGTCGTGAAGAAGGCCGCGGCTCGAACGCCCGCAAAGCACAGAACGGCAAAACCGGCGAAGCAGCCTGCCGCGAAGGCGGCAACCGGCGCCAAGGCGGCAGCCAGGCCTGTTTCGAACACTGTGGCCGCGATCCTTGGACTGGGGCAGCCTTTTCGAAGAACAGGAAGGAATGGGGCCGGCCCCATCAAGGCCGAGTGGTCGAAGTATTACCGGAATCTGCTCGATCTGCGCGAACGATTGTTGGAGCAGATGAGCGGGTTGGCGAAGGAATCTGCCGAGGAAATGTCCGGATACAGCCTTCACATGGCCGATTCGGGAACGGACAACTTTGACCGGGATTTCGCGCTGAGTCTGCTCTCGTCGGATCAGGACGCGATTTACGAGATTGAGGAGGCCCTGAAGCGGATTGAGCGGAACACCTACGGGGTCTGCGAATTGACGGGCAAGCCGATTCCCCGGGCCCGGCTGGACGCCATTCCCTGGACCCGGTTCACGGTGGAGGCGCAGTCGCAACTGGAGCGGGATGGGGCCTCCCGTCAGCGCCGGCTGGGCCGTTTGGGGTCGGTGGACAGCACCGGCGCGGTGGACGTGGAGGACGATGACGATGCCGACGAAAAGCCGGCGAAGGAAAAGGAATAAGCATTTATGCCGCGAGAAATTGTCACATTGGAATGCACGGAGGCGCGCAAGGAAGGCAAGCCGCCTTCCCGGTACATGACCACGCGCAACAAGAAGCTCAAACCGGAGAAGATCGAACTCAAGAAGTACAATCCGTTCCTCCGGCGTCACACGCTTCATCGGGAGATCAAGTAGCCTATGCCACGAAAGACCCACACCGACAAACGCGCCGGACGCGGCGGACGACGAAGTTCCACGTCCGAAATCCGCACGCCGCGGCCGAAGCCAAAGATTGATTTCACGGCGGATGCGCTGGATTTCAAGAACGTCAACCTGCTGCGCCAGTTTGTGACGGACCAGGGCCGCATTCTTCCCCGCAAATACACCGGCCTGCCCGCCCATTATCAGCGCCGCCTCAATCGCGCCGTCAAACGCGCCCGGCAGATGCTCCTGATGAAGTAGTCCGCCCCCGCCCCCGAACCTCGCGGTTCGGGGTTTGTCTTGCTTTGAAAATGCAAATCATTTGCATATAATCCCAACACGCATGAGATCGATGGATGGCATGAGACGGATGGGACGTATTGGGTTGTCCGGACTGGTGGGGATCTGCCTGATGCTGGGCGGGAATTCCTGCCAGGCCGGGGAAGCTGAACCGGCGCGTGTATTGACCACGTTCCTGCCTGTTTATTGTTTTACCGCCGCCGTGGCAGGAGACGCGGCGCGGGTGGAGAATCTTTTGCCGGAGCATGTGGGCCCTCATGACTACCTGCTCACTCCCCGGGATCTGCGCCGGGCGGCGGCGGCGGATCTCATAGTGATCAACGGACTGGGAATCGAGGCGAACCTGGTGCGGCGGATGCGGTCCGCGCTGGGTGACCGGCTGCCGCCGATTGTGGAGATGGCGGCGGGATTGGGTGATGAATTGATCCATGAGGTTACTCCGGTGGCGGGAACCGGCAGTCCGGACGAGTCGGGTTCGCATTCGCACGCGCACCGTCACGGGGACGCGGACCCGCACATCTGGCTGGATCCCAGGCTGGCGGCGCACGCGGTGACGAACATCCTTCGGGGGCTGCAGCGGATGGATCCGGAGCGGGCGCCCCGATATGCCGCCAACGCGCAACAATACATCGGGCGGCTTGAGCGATTGGATGCCGAATTGGAGGAGGGACTGAAGGAGCTGCGGGAGGTTCCCTTCGTCACGTATCACGATGCGTTTCCCTATTTTGTGCGCCGGTATGGACTGAATTTGATTGGCGTGGTCGAGCAGGTTCCCGACGTGAATCCCTCGCCGCGGTATCTGCAGGCGCTGAATGAGGCGATTCGGGAACGGGGGGTGAAGGTGATATTTACCGAGCCGCAGTTTTCGTCACGGATGGTCCGGCAGATCGCGCGTGATTTGGGGGTATCGATCGAGGTGCTTGACCCGTTGGAAACCGGCGCCTTGAAACCGGAGGCCTATGAGGAAGGGATGCGACGCATTTTGAAGACCTTGCGGGAGCATCTCAAGTAGAGCCCGGGAGTCGCGGAGTGAAGTCAGAGGGTGGACGAATGAGCGCGCAACCAACCGATGAAGCCGGGGATGTGCGGCCGATGGCCGTTGAAGTGAGGGATTTGTGGGTGTCGTTCGGTGACCAGCCCGTGCTGCGCGGCGTGAATCTGCGCGTGCCGGCGGGAGAAGTGGTGGCCTTGATCGGTCCCAACGGATCGGGCAAGACGACACTCCTGCGGTGCCTGCTCGGGTTGCAGCGGGCGGAGTCGGGGGAAATCCGTCTGTTCGGGGAGAACTCCCTGCGGAAGTCGCTGCCGCGGGTGGGGTATGTGCCGCAGCGCCTTGAGTTGGAAAGCGCGTTCATCCTGAGTGTGCGCGAATTCCTGGCGCTTCGTTTGCGAAAGACCCGCCATTGGTTCTGGCTTTCCAGGCGGCGGGTTGAGTCGGCGATTGCGGAGACGCTTGCGGAGTTGGGGATTGGCGAACTATTGGACCGTCCGATTGCGCGACTCTCCGGGGGGCAGACTCAGCGGGTGTTGATCGCGTTCAGCCTGTTGAGCCGGCCGGAGCTGCTGTTGTTGGACGAGCCGACGGCCGGGGTGGACAGTCCCGGGGAGCAGACGTTTT
>DATKEE010000071.1:0-3089 GCA_035544555.1 Candidatus Methylomirabilota bacterium | reverse complement strand
CTCCCGCTCCTCTTCCAGCTTGCGCTCATAGTGCTTCGGAACGATGTGCTGAAGGACCTCGTCCAGCCACTCGGCCGTCGGGATCGGTCCGTCCACAGCCACAAGTTCGCCCTTGATGCGGACGATGATCGGCGTGCCGATCTTGACATGGACGTCGGAGGCTCCGCCATTCACGGCGGTCTTGAGGATTTTGAAAAAGGTTTCCATGGCGGGAGAGGAGCCCGCGGGGCGCCGCAAGGGTCGAATGATCAACCGAGGGCGCCGTCGGCAATCTGATTCAACCGTTCCCGTGAATGGCGGGAGAGATTCATGAACAGGAGCGAAACGACATAGCCGGTGTGCCGGCTCCCCTCGCAGGCCACCACGACTCCCGTGCAATTCAAACGCCTTCCGTCGCGCGGCGAATGCAGCCCGACGGTCATTTCCGTCCAGGGTGAAATCGGGGCGTCCGATCTGAATTCAATGCCGTTCTTGCGGATGCGGACGGAGCCTGCCGCGAGAAGAAGCTGGGTTCTTAGGGAGGGTGAATCGGGGGATTCGGAGTCGAAAATGCCGGAAGTGTCGAGTTTACTGGCGCTCATAATCTGTTTTAACGGTGGGTCACTCTAGCATCGACGGCATCGACGTCAACCGCTTGCGTGGAAAAGTCCTTGCCTCGTGCCCGGACGCAATCCTTCGGCAACGGCGCCGGAACCGCCAAGGGCGCAAGGCGGCGTCTGTCCCGGATGACCCCGAGGGCGGGATTCCTTCAACTCGCGGACACGATTGGGGCGGATTCAAACCGCCGCTTCCCATTCCCGCTTAAGGAGTTCATGTAAATCACCGATAGCAAGGGGATTGGCACCCGAACTCCGCGTTCCGCTCGCTGCCAGCTGTAATGACCAACCGCATCACACCTGCCTGCTCTCCGCTCAAGCCGGGGAGGCAATCCGCGTCGCATCGGGGCTCGCGCGCCATCAGGTCCCCCCGAATGGCCCGAATTTGCTCATGGCTGGCGGTGGGGATCTGCGGCGCAATCTGCGGCACGGCAAGCGCGCAAGAATTCATGGTGGATGGCGGCAGAACGGTGGACCTGACGGAATTGAGCCTCGAGGAACTGGTCAACCTGCCGGTGACGTCGGTCTCCAGGAAATCGGAGAGGGCATTCGAAGCCCCGGCGGCCATTCATGTAATCACTTCCGAAGACATCCGCCGTTCCGGGGTGACCAGCATCCCGGAGGCGCTGCGCCTGGCGCCCGGTGTGCAGGTTGGCCGTGTGGGTGCCGGAAACTGGGCGATCAGCGCACGCGGATTCAACGATCAATTCGCCAACAAACTCCTGGTTCTGATGGACGGACGAAGTGTCTATACGCCCCTCTATTCCGGAGTCTATTGGGATGTCCAGGACACGATGCTGGAGGATATCGACCGCATCGAGGTCATCCGGGGACCGGGCGCGACTCTGTGGGGGGCGAACGCGGTCAACGGCGTGATCAACATCCAGACCAAACATTCCCGCGACACCCAGGGAGCGCTGGTGTCAGGCGGCGGCGGAAGCGAATTGAACGGCTTCGCAAACTTCCGCCACGGGGGACAACTCAGTGAGAACGCGTACTACCGGGTTTATTCGAAGTACGCGCTGTGGGATGAGTCGGTCCTTAGTGGAGGCGCCGGCGGGCAGGACGCCTGGAACTCCACACGGGGCGGTTTCCGGGTGGATTGGGATCCCTCGGACCAAAGCGCCTTCACCCTTCAAGGGGATGTTTACAGCGGCAGCGCCGACCAGGTCTTCACCCTGTCGCATCTCACCCCTCCCTACGACGAAACTCAGCGGGGCGTTACGGATTTCAGCGGCGCCAATCTCCTGGGGCGATGGACCCGGTCGTTTTCGCCGGAATCCGAACTCCGGGTTCAAACCTACTACGATCGCACGGACCGCGGTGATCAAATGCTGAGCGAGGAACGCAACACATTCGACTTCGACGCGCAACACCGGTTCGAGGCGGGAGCCCGACAGCAGATCATCTGGGGCGTCGGCTACCGGGCTTCGGTGGATGAAATCGGGAATTCCGACCAGATCATGCTCGACCCCGGGGATCGCACCATACAACTGGGCAGTTTCTTTGTGCAGGATGAAATCAGCCTCGTGCCGGATCGACTGCGGCTCACGCTGGGCTCCAAATTCGAGCACAACAGCTTCACGGGATTTGAAGTTCAACCTTCGGGGCGGCTGTTGTGGAACCCCCACCCTAGGCATGCCTTCTGGAGCTCCATTTCGCGCGCGGTGCGCACCCCCTCGCGCATCGAGGCGGACGGCATGCTTCGAATCCGGGTGGACCCTCCTTCGGCCGCAACCGGCGGCCTTCCGGTCGCGTATGAAGCACATGGACATTCCGGATACGACTCCGAGACGCTTGTGGCCTATGAATTGGGATACCGGGTGCAACCGATCAACCGGGTCAGCCTTGACCTTGCGCTGTTCTACAACGAGTACGAAGACTTGCGCAGCCTGGAGCAGCAACCCACCCGGTTGGAGACCGATCCCACGCCTCACTTCGTGGTCCCCCTGCAGGCGGGGAACCGGATGTACGGCGAAAGCTACGGTGTGGAGCTTGCCGCGAATTACCATGTGTCCGCGCCATGGCGGCTGCAGGCCAGCTACTCCTTCATACAAATGCAGCTTCACCTGAAGCCAGGCAGCACCGACCCCCTTTCAACAGCCGCGGAACGCCAGACCCCCCATCATCAATTCGGCCTGCGATCCTTCCTCGACCTGCCTCGTGACTTGGAACTCGATGCGGGCATCCGCTACGTGGACAATCTGCCAGGACATGGTATTCCCAGTTATGTGGTGCTGGACGCGCGGATAGGGTGGCGACCCGCTCCGAATTGGGAACTCTCGCTCGTGGGTCGAAACTGGTTGGAAAACCAGCATCCGGAGTTTCCCGGCTCCGAACTGGTGCGCACCCGGAACACGGAAGTTCAACATTCGATCCATGGAAGCGTGACATGGATGTTTTAACCTCACATCCTGGAGCCAGCGCGGTCTCTCGCCACTGGACGCGGGCCTTGGGAGGAATGCGGCTGATGCTCGCCGGGTGGATCTCGAT
>DATKEE010000070.1:0-8138 GCA_035544555.1 Candidatus Methylomirabilota bacterium | reverse complement strand
GATGCCCCGGACAGCGCCAAACCCAAGCCCGATTTCCCCCCGCATACCGAGGTCCTCAAGGACTACCGCCAGGTCATCTCCACCATCGACAAGACCAACACGCTCTTCTCGGTGTGGGTCCGGGACAAGGATCATCAGGTCCTCGCCGCCTTCCCCCAGAAATTCGAGCAAAAGAAGTTCTTCATCGCTCTCACCGTCGCCAGCGGAGAACGCTTCGCCGGCCTCCAGGCGGGTGACATGTACGTCTATTGGAAGCGCCACAATGATCGCATGGTCCTCCTTACCCCCAATGTCGCCGTCCGCTCCACCGGCGATCCCCAATCCAAATCCTCCGTCGATCGCCTCTTCACCGACCGCGTCATCGTCGATGTCCCCATCGTCAGCCTCCTGCCGAACGGAAGCCCCATCATCGACCTCGACGCGCTCTTCGTCGGTGAGGCCGCCAAATTTTTCGGCGCCAACATGATGCGGGAGGCGAAAAAGAACCTCGCCACGATCAAGACAATCAAGAGCTTCCCCGCCAACCTCGAACTCGGCTTCGAACTCCCCATGAGAGACGGACTTCTCAAGACGCTGCATTACTCGATCAGTGAGATCCGGCCCAGCCCCGGCTACCAGGTCCGCAAGGCCGATGAACGCGTCGGCTACTTCACGACGACCTACTCCGACCTCGGCAAATACGAGGGCGACGACAGCCAGGTGCGTTACATCAATCGCTGGCATCTCGAGAAGGCCGACACCAGCCTCAACGTCAGCCCCGTCAAGGATCCCATCATTTTCTACATCGAACACACCACCCCAATCCGCTACCGCCGCTGGGTTCGCGAGGGTGTTCTCATGTGGAACATGGCCTTCGAGAAGGTCGGCCTCGCCAACGCCATCGAGGTCTATTACCAGGACGCCGCCACCGGCGCCCACATGGAGAAAGACCCCGAGGATGTCCGTTACAATTTCATTCGCTGGCTCAACAACGACGTCGGCACCGCCATCGGCCCCAGCCGCGTCAATCCCCTCACCGGCCAGATCCTCGACGCCGACATCGTTCTCACCGACGGCTGGATCCGCCATTATTGGCGCCAGTACAACGACCTGCTTCCGGAAATCGCCATGGAAGGTTTCGCCCCTGAAACCCTCGCCTGGCTCAAAACCCGGCCCGAATGGGATCCCCGCATCCGTCTTGCACCCCCTTCCTCGCGTGATGCCATCATGGCCCAACTCGCCAGCCATGGACCCGAACTCCACGGAGGCCATGCCCTCACTGCCGCGGGTTCCCATCTCATCGGAAGCCACGAATATGACGGGCTTGTCGGACGCATCAGCCAGGTCAACGGCCTCTGCTTCGCCGCCGAATGCAAATCGCTCGACATGGCCATGATGCGTTTCTCCCTCGAGCTCGCACGGGAACAGGTCCTCGCCGAATCGGAGGATAAGGACGGGGAGACGAAGGACGAGGAGGAAGAAAAGAAGGAGAAGAAGGAAAAGGAGGAGCTGCTCGACGGCATCCCCGAATGGTTTGTCGGCCCGCTCCTCGCCGAACTGGTCGCCCATGAAGTCGGCCACACCCTCGGCCTGCGACACAACTTCAAGGCCTCCAGCATCTACTCCATCGAGGAAATCAACAGCCCCGCCGTCAAGGGCCAAAAACCCTTCGCGGGCTCCGTCATGGATTACCTCCCCGTCAACATGACCCGCTGGGGCGAAGAACAACCCCGCGGTGACTACGCCATGATCAACGTCGGCCCCTACGACGTCTGGGCCATCGAATACGGCTACTCCCTCGGCAACAAGGAGGAGGATTTGAAAAAAATCCTCTCCCGAGTCGCCGAACCCGAACTCCAATACGCCACAGACGAGGATACCTTCGGCCCCGATCCCTTCGCCCGCCGCTATGACTTTGGTGGCGACCCCCTCAGCTACGCCAGGAGCCAGATGGACCTCGCCAATCATCATCGCGCGCAACTCATCGAGAAATTTGTCAAGGAAGGCCAGAGCTGGGCCAAGGCGCGTTACGGCTACGAGATGACCCTCGCCGTCCAAAGCCGCGCCCTCAGCATGATGGCCAACTGGATCGGCGGCGCCTTCGTTCATCGCGACAAAAAGGGCGACCCCAACGGCCGAGCCCCCATCCAGGTGGTTCCGGTCAACGACCAGCGCGAGGCCATCGAGTTTGTCCTGGAACACGCCTTCCGCGACGACGCCTTCGGACTCACCCCCGACCTGCTCCAGCGCATGAGCATGGACAAATGGCTCGACCAGTTCTCCTATGCCATGCAGGACTCCACCTTCCCCGTCCACGATCGCATCATGGGCATCCAGGCCTCCGTCCTCACCATGATCCTCAACCCCTCCACCCTCGGCCGCGTCTATGACAACGAATTCCTCACCCCGGCCGAGGACGACATGATCACCCTCCCCGAAATCCTCGAGTCCCTCCACACCGCCATCTGGACCGAGATCCAGAAACCGGGGAAACGCGATTTCACCGCCCGCCAGCCCATGATCAGCAGCCTCCGACGCAACCTCCAGCGCGAGCACCTCGAGCGGCTCATCGACCTCAGCATGCCCGCCACCTGGCGCGGCGCCTCCCACAAACCCATCTCCAACCTCGCCCTCATGCACCTCCGCCGCCTCAGCGAACACGTCGGCAACCTCATCGACGATGACTCCGTCGAACTCGACACCTACTCCCAAGCCCACCTGTCCGAGGCAAAACTCCGCATCGACAAAGCCCTCGACGCCCAGTTCATCTACAACACCTCCGCCATGGGACGCGGCGCCGCCGGCACCATCATCTACCTTCAGGACCCCGAGGGTAAACAGCCGGAATGACCGGGAAATTTCTGATTTGCGATTTCCGCCAAAGGGGTCTCAATATTCAACAAATCAGCGCCAAAGGGGTCAGTCCTAAACATTGACACAAATAGGGTGCATGAAAGGGGTTCTTGGTATTGACTACTCTTGGCCCGGCAACTTAAAGGAGTAGCCAATACGAAGAACCGACCTCTTTAGCGGACTTTGGCGGATCCACCCTCCTGTTTGTGTCAATGTTTAGGACTGACCCCTTTGGCTTCGACGATCCCCACCACCGCCAGATCGTAGTCGGTGTAGGTCGTGTACCGGCCGCGCAGCCACAGCACCACACGCGGCCCTTTGTTCGCAATCGGGATGATCGGACGAATGTTGTCCGCCTCCGAATCGCGCGTCACGGCCGCCCATTCCCACGTCCGCCCGCCATCCCGGCTCCGGCCCTTGAAGATTTCGTAGTGACGTTTCCCGTCCCGCGCGCTGATCAATGGTGCACCGGTGGCGGGATCCACATCCGCCGAGATGAACACGACGTCCGGATCGGCGGGATCGAGCGCGATGTTGCCCGTATAATCGTCCTCGCGCGGATATAGCCGGCTGCCCGCATAAGCGATTTCCCTGTCTTGCCACTGCGTCCCATCCCAGCGCGCCTGCCGGTAGCGGTGGTCCTCTCCCCCCTCGCCCACCGGCAACCCCGCGCTGTCCTTTTGAACGGTATAGGCCGCAAATGGCCGTCCCTCCGCGTCGAGATGCAGATCGCTGACCCACGCCACATTGTCCGCATCCCCGGCAAACACCCGCGTCCCCTCTTCGGGCCGGTTCAATCCTTCCTCCATGGATCGAATGACCGATCCGTCCGAACGATGCAGATTCCCGCGGCGGTAAAACACGTGATACACGCTGTTGTCATAATCCCGCGGATGCCCCTCGGTGTAGAGCAAATGGATCGTGTCGCGTCCGTTCGACGCGTACTTGACGTAGGGCCGATGCCGGAATTCTGAGGGAACATCGATGACAATGCCCCCTGTGTTCCACGTAAGGCCGTCATCCTCGGACCACGCGAAGGACGGCTTGAAACTGTTGTTCAGACCGCGAAAGAAATTGTAAATCCTCCCGCGCCTCCGCCCTTCCTCCGACAATCGATGCAGGTTCGCGTAGGTGACGCGTGAGGAAGGTGATGGGACGAACGTGCGCCGTTCGCTCCATGAACTGCCATCGCCCGGACGTTCGGTGATCCGGTAGTGAATGCTGGCGTCGTTTCCGTGACGGCTCCAGACGGCCAGAATCCGGCCATCGGGCCGGGCCAGCAGCGCCGGGGAATTGTGATCATCCAACTGAAGTCCATCGTGGAGCACGAACCGCGTGGATTCGCCATCGGCCAGGTCATGCGTCACCACATCGATGTCCCCGCGCCGTTCCGGGTCCCGCGCGCCGGACGCCACCGACCCGATGAACAACCGGCCGTCATGAATGATGGCGCGCTCGTCTTCGAACCAGGACCATGCCCCGTCGTCGTTGAACGTCACGACGCGAGGTTCCGCCGCCGCAATAGTAAGCGAGAACAGTAACAGGATGCATACGGCCCGGCAAATCACACCGGCAGAATTGCCTCAAACCGACGCGCGATCAAGACGCCAACAAGCCACAAGGGGGTCAGGTCTCAATATTCAACAATTCAAGTGTTGTCGGAATTCGATGGCTGAGTAATGCAACGCCTTGGGTAGCCTTTTCGCGAATCACTGAAATAGTCGTAGATGCAAATGTTGAATGTTGAGACCTGACCCCGATTGGTGCTTCGAGTGCTATGGACCCCCCTATGTATGGGCGCTTGCGACGGGGCTCCCCAATCCTCGCGCCAGCGTTTTGGAGTGCGGTTGTGGGCGCCAGCCCTCCACCGCTTTCGAATGCCGGACGGACTTTCATCCAGCGCACCACCTCCCCACCCGCTCGAAAAGCGGTGAATCCGCTTCGCTCCATCGCCGCACTCCAAAACATCGCCGACTTCGCATGCGGCTTCGGGTTACGGCTTGTCCGGGACTTCGATCACATCGCCGTCGCGCAGCCAGAGATCGTTGTGCCAGGCCACTTCCTCCGTCAGATCGAACACGACTTGCTTCTTTTCCCCCGTCTCCGGATCCGTCCGCGTCACCTTGACCTGGGAAAGGTCGGAAGAAGTCTTGAGCAGGCCGGTGTGCTTGACGACCGGACGGAGGCGAAAGTGGAAGAGATCGAACTGACCGCGACTGACCATGCTCATCAATGTCGCGTAGAAAGGACTTCCCCTGATCATCCTACGGCTGAAGTCCGCTGGGGAGAGAAGGAACATCCTCCAATGTGGCGTGAACGCTGAACCCGGAATCGCTGCCTTGAATGAGGTGCGGTTATCCCCCACCGCCAGGGTGATCTCCCGTTCCAAGCACGTTTGCAAGAAGGAGCGCACCGGCTCGTCGAAACCGGGCCAGGCCTCTCCCCCTATGGGATGATCAGCCTCTGGAATCTCCACGATGTCCCCCCACTCCATCCATCGGTCGTCTCCTCCGCTATTCCCCGATTGGATCCTCTGTTCCAGGTTTATCGGTATCCGCTCCGTATTTCCCTGCGCGGCATCGAAACGCGACACCGTGACATCGGAGAAGTCGGGGAAAGTCAGGCTCGAGTCGGTGTAGAAAGCAAAGGCCACCGTTTCCAGCAATGTGTATCGATTCCAATCGTTCGTTCCTTTCGGCAGAACAATGCGCCTCTTCTCCAGCCCGGGCCGCCACCATGAGATCCCCTGAACACGTTCAAAGTCCTCCACCGCCCCGTGCTCCACCAATAGTTTCACGACTTCCTCCCGATGCCCTCCCTCGCTTTGCCTGGAAACCGCAAGAGCTATTGCAAGCGGTGACTTGCCAGCCTCACTCAAGGCATTCACTTCCGCCCCGTTCTCCAGAAGCAATTGACTGATTTTGAAATCGTTAACCGCCCAATGCAACGGAGTGTTCCCGTGCGAGTCGCGCGCATTGACGTCCGCACCCTTCTCAATCAACAGGCTAACAACCTGAGCCGAAAAACGGCGAAGGACTGCGTGGTGCAAGGCGGTCCGGCCGTCGGAATCCTTGACCGTCACGTCCGCTCCATGCTCGATCAAAGCGGAGACAGTCTCTTCCATCTCCTTTTGCACGACGAAACCCAACCGTTGTTGCAGAGCGAACCAGAGCGAGGTGATCACCGTTTGGCTCAACTGCCGGTTACTGTAGCGAGGGAGTTCGGGCGCTTGCCGCGAGGACTGAGGGGATGGCATCGGCACATCCGGGTGAAAACCGGTGTTCGGATCGGCTCCTGCGTTCAGCAACCGCCTCACAATAGCCGGTGAACTGTAACGCACCGCCACATGCAGCGGCATCACCTTGTTCTGATCCGCGGCGTTGGGCAGTGCTCCGTGTTCGAGCAGATCCTCAACAATCTGCGGCTGATCCATCAGTGCCGCCAGGTGAAGGGCCGTCCGACCATTCTGGTCCGCAATTCTAGGATCGGCTTCGTGATTGAGCAGCAAGGCCGCCATGTCCCGGTTCGCCTCCTGGGCGGCATATGCCAGCGGGGTCATGCCGTGGCTGTTCGTCTGATCTATAGGAGCACCCGCCTCCAACAGCAGCTCAACAAATCCCCTGTGATTGCGCGCAGAAGCCATGTGGAGCGGGGCACCGTCCTTCCTGCGCAGTAGCTCACCATACGCCCGATTCTTGTTTTCCCATTCGACATAAGTCTCCAGCCCGCTTCCCGGGACTCCACCGCCCAGGAGCGTTAGATCGGCCCCATGGCGAAGGAGCAATGCCCCGATCTCATTGAAGCCCTTTTCAGCGGCAACATGAAGCGGGGTCACACCAGAATTGTCCTGAACGTTGACTGCGGCACCGCTTGCCAGCAACACCTCCGCTACCGCCTTATGCCCGTTTTCGACCGCCTCATGCAACGGTATGCGATTCCTCTGGCTCCGGACATCGGGATCGGCCCCATTCTCCAGTAAAAGCTTCACAGCGGCAAGGTGCCCTTTGGCGGCTGCGGCAAACAATGGAGGGTATGCCCCCGCATTAATCAAATCCGGACTGTTCCTGATCATGGCCTGCAAACGCCGGATTTCCTCCGCTTCCTCCGCCGTGGCGGGGCGTACGCCGTCGATGGTTTCGCTCTCAGGCTGCCCAGTCGCCTGCGCCTCCGCCGCTGCCGCACGGACTTCCAGGCCCTTCATGATGTCCTGAACCCGCCTGTCCACCCGATCCTCCAAATACTGGATTCCCGCCCGTGCGCTTTTCATGCGAGGATGTTCGTCGCCATGGCTGACCCTCAGCATTTGTAGCTCTGCCTCCGCTTGCATGAGCGGTCTCAGCAGTTCTTCCAGGAGGCGATCCGGAACCACCGCCGGCAGCACCCCCCGCAATTCATCCTTCGGCAGGCGCTGCAACTCGTTCAACAACGAGCGTGCCCGGATCGCATCCACATCAGGCACTGCTGCCACGACGCCCTCTCCTTCCGCCACCGTCACCCCCGCCTCCGCCAATCGTTCCCGGCTCAGGTTCACGAGCGTTTCCTGATCCGAGAAATCGCGCAGCACGCGCTGATACCGCGCCGCCGCCTCGTTGGTCATCCCCTTCTTGCGATAACTCTCCGCCAGCCGGAAGACCGCAGTCGCCGCGATGTGCCGGTTGGTGTCGTATCGTGCCACCACCGATCGATACGCCTCGATGGCGGCGTCGAGGTCGCGATTGGCCTCCTCCTCGAACAATCCCCGTTGGAGGGTTTCCTGGAGCGGGTCCGCGGCGCGAGCCGCCCCGGCCGCCGCAAGCCAGACAATCAGAAGAATCGTGATGCGTTTCATGAGGCCCTTTCTACCGATGGATCGTCTCAAGGTTGTCACGCTTTTGCAAAATCGGTGGCACTCCTGAACGGCTCGCTCAACCACGAATGAACGCGAATGCGACACGAATATCCGGGCATCAGGCCGGTCCGCGCGGGAATCCCAATGCGTCACGTCCTCAATTCTCGAAGCATGAAGGGGGTTCGGCAACGGCTGATTCGTGTTCATTCGTGTCTATTCGTGGTTTCCATTCAGAGAGAGTTTCCACAATCCGTGCGCCTTCCGCAGGTCAGTGACGCGGTGGAACTCGTCCATTCCCGGATTCGCGCGGGCAAGCTGGCCGCGCTCCGATGGCGGGTGCTTCCTGAACCATTGCGGGTGAAGAGACCGTCCGGATTGAGGCGCTTTCATTGGCGTCCATTCGTGTCTATTCGTGGTTGTCCCCCTCCAGCCGGTAGCCCACGCCGTGCACCGTCCTGATCCAGCGCGGGTGATCCGG
>DATKEE010000069.1:0-2931 GCA_035544555.1 Candidatus Methylomirabilota bacterium | reverse complement strand
AACGGCAGTCTTCACTCAGCGATTCTCCTTTTCGCGTTCCTTGCGGCGTTCCTCGAGATGTTCCTGAACGACGGATTTCTCTCCGGGTTTCAGCTTGAAGACGCCGCAGAACGAATCAATGTATTCCCGCGTGACGGGCTGTCACCAAGCCTCTCCTCCATCCGATGGAGGAGAGAGGGTAAACAGTCGTCAGGATTGAACGCATGTTGACCGCTCTCATTTTCCTCGTCGTTTGTTTTCTCGCCTACGCCAACGGGGCGAACGACAATTTCAAGGGCGTTGCCAGTTTGTTCGGCAGCCGCACCTGCGGATATCGGACCGCGATCTCGTGGGCCACGGCGGCCACGTTTGCGGGCAGCGTGACGGCGCTGTTTGTCGCGCAAACGCTGCTCGTAAAGTTTACGGGCGCGGGACTGGTGCCGGATTCACTCGTCGCCTCGCCGGCCTTTGTCCTGGCCGTGGCGGCCGGTGCCGGCGGCACGGTGATGCTGGCCACACTGCTCGGATTTCCCATCTCCACGACGCACAGTTTGACGGGGGCGCTGGCCGGCGCGGGTCTGGTCGCGGTTGGCGGTCAGGTCAACTTCGCAATTTTGGGGACATCGTTCGCCTTGCCGCTGCTGCTGAGCCCGCTGCTGGCCGCCGTCGCGGGCGCGGCGGTCTATCTCCTTTCCCGCCACATGCGTCTCCGCCTCGGCGTGACCAAGGAGATGTGCCTCTGCGCCGGTGTTGAGGAACGGGTCATCCCGCTCCCGCAGCCGGATGGAATGTTCGCCGCCCAGGTCATGCCCGCTGTTTCGGTGACCCTGGATGAGCCGGTCGTCTGCGTCCAACGCTACTCCGGGAGTGTGTTCGGCGTGAATGCCCGCCACCTGCTGGATGTTCTCCATTTTCTCAGCGCGGGCGCGGTCAGCTTCGCGCGCGGATTGAATGACACGCCAAAAATCGCGGCCCTGCTCCTGGTCGCCGTCGCATTCGACGTTCGCTGGGGTTTGCCCGCCGTTGCCGGGGCAATGGCGGCGGGGGGACTGTTGAGCGCGCGAAAGGTGGCCGGGACGATGAGCCATGAAATCACCGGCATGAATCCCGGCCAGGGCTTTGCCGCCAACCTTTCCACCGCGATGCTGGTCACCACCGCCAGTCTTCACGGTCTGCCCGTGAGCACGACGCACGTGAGCGTCGGCTCGTTGCTCGGCATGGGCATCGTGACACGTCAGGCAAAATGGAAACCGGTGCTCGGCGTGCTCGCCTCGTGGGTTGTGACACTGCCCTGCGCGGCGCTCCTTTCGGGCGCGGCATATTGGTTGATTCGCTCGTTTTGATGGTTTCAATCAGTGGCACCCATAGCCGCCGCCAGAATTCAGGAATAAAGGGCGCCCCCGGGGCGTCCATCCCGAACACGAACCCAAACAACCGACAACCATTCAAATCATCATCTTCATGCGCGCCAAAAACATTCTCCGCCCGATTGCTCTTTTCGCGGCGCTCACTCTCATGGCTCTCTCCGCTTCCTCCGCCCCGTTTCAAATCGGCCAAAAGTTTCCAGCCATCCTGCTGCCTTCGCTGGAGGAAGGGCAGCCCCTGTCCGTACAACAGTTTCAGGGCGAAAAAGTCCTCCTCCATATCTTCGCTTCCTGGTGAGCGGGCTGCCGCACACACGTGCCCGGGTGGCACGATTTCACCGAGAATGCCAGACGCAGCGGAACGATCCGGACGATCGGAATCATTGAGGATCAACATCCGGACCGGGCCAGGCTGTTCATGCAATGGAAGCAAATGGATTGGCCGATCCTCGTCGATCCCCTGAACCGCCTGGGCGTCAAGGTTGTACCGATAACGCTTCTCCTTGATGAAGCGGGCGTCGTGCGGGCCGTCAACCCGACGCGCGAGAATTTTACCCGATTCATTCAGGAGTCACCGGCAACGGCCGGCGCGGTGTCCGATCGGACGGCCCTCCCGAGACCGAGCCTTGCCGCGCTGAAGGAGAACGCGGCTCAGGGCGGTGTCGATGCCATTCTGAGATACGGAGACGCCGCTGTTGAATGGG
This sequence comes from Candidatus Methylomirabilota bacterium, assembly GCA_035544555.1. Lineage (GTDB taxonomy): Bacteria > Verrucomicrobiota > Verrucomicrobiia > Limisphaerales > DATKEE01 > DATKEE01. Next base: position 884 of record DATKEE010000069.1, on the reverse strand, counting down.
GAAACGGAACCAGGCTCGACGAAGCCGTCGCCGCGTACCAACGGACGCTGGAATTCGAGCCGGACAACGGCGCCGTCCATTTTCGATTGGGAGCGGTTTATCGGATGCGGTTCGATTCCGATTCCCGGCGCGACGGAGACTTCCGACGGGCGGTCGAACACTGGCAGCGAGCGCTCGACATCGATCCGAATCAATACATATGGCGCCGTCGCATTCAACAGTATGGTCCCCGATTGGAGAAACCATATCCATTCTTCGACTGGGTCGATACGGCCCGCCAGGAGATCCGAGCCCGCGGGGAGGACCCGATGGCGTTGACTGTGGAACCGGGCGGCGCCGAAATCGCCGCGCCGCTTGAGACCTTTGAGAAGGATGAAAGTGCCGTTCGCGCTCCGGACGAGGACGGGCGGATCACTCGCGATCAGGAAGGATTCATCCGGCTGGAGAGCACGGTCGTTCCGGCGGTGATCCAGGAGGGCGCCAGCGCGCGCGTGCATCTGGTGTTTCGCCCCAACCCGGAAATCAAGGCCCACTGGAACAACGAAGTGGAGCCGTTGAGCGTGTGGCTGGATCCTCCCGAAGGCTGGGCACTTGATTCGCGATTGCACCACGCTTCGCAGCCGCCCGAACCGGTCAGTGTGGAGCCGGGACGCATCGAGTTCGAGCTTCGAGCGCCGGCGGACTTTTCCGGGCCGGCCCGCATTCCCGCTTATGCGCTCTACTATGTTTGCGAGGACGTCAACGGAATATGCGTGTTTCGCCGGCAGGATTTCCAGATCGAACTGACGGTGCGACCAGGACCGTAAAGCCAGGTGACAGCGAATTCATCGTCGCCAGGGAACTTCAATTGCAGGACCGGCTCAAGAAGGCGCTCGACCGGGTCG
>DATKEE010000068.1:0-2489 GCA_035544555.1 Candidatus Methylomirabilota bacterium | reverse complement strand
CCCCCTGCACCTGCAGGAAGGCGAGCTGGGAATCCGCTGCGATGACGTTCCCCGCGGCGGCCCGGTCGCTCACGTTGTTGACCGTCAGGGTGTACACGCTCCCTTCGGCGATGGTTGAGGTGGTCAACCGCACGGTCTCATCGTTGATCAATTCGGCGCCGGTCACGTTGACCCCGGAGTCGATCTGGTAATTGGCCGGATCGGAGGCTGTTGTTTCATCGACCGGTTCGGAAAACCGAACGTCCAAGCCGTTGGGATTGCCGCGGGTGATGGCGCTGACCAGCGTGGGCGGCACGAGATCCGGCTGCACGTGGAGGGTCGCCGGATCACTGGTCATGGTGCCCATGGAGTTGCTGACGCGCACCGAATAGGCGGCGCCGTCGTCCGTTTCACTGACGCTCTCCAATCGCAGGAAAGACAGGATTGCATCCTCGATGTCCTCCCCGTTGCGCAGCCACTGGAAGGTGGCGGGTTGGGTGGCCTCGACCGTGACGCGGAACACCACATCCTGGCCTTCCTCGGCGAAGGCGTCGGTCAGGAGTGGAACCGGAAGTCCCGCGTGGTCTGTCACAACCACCGGGGCGGTTTGCCGCGGTTGCCAGGCCGCATCGATGGGGAAGAGGAGCAGATGATCCCCGGGGAGGGGTCGTTGCGCGGTGCCGTCGGGCAGTTCCCAGCCGACCGCAATGTGGGCGGCGCCGGCCGCCTCCTTGTGAAACACCTCCAGATAATATTTCTGGCCGCGCACCAAGGGGATGCTCGCGGAACGTTGCATGGGTTTGGCGTCGAACGCGCGCTCGCCCACCGCGCCGATGTTTTCGGCGATCTTCTGGAGATTGCCGGCCGTGTGATCGGTGCTCAGCCATAATTCCCCATCGTCATCGCTGGCGATCCAAAAGATGTAGTCCCCGGTTTGCGGCGCCTCGAGATAACCCCGAATCCAGGTGCCGTAAACGTCGCCCGCGTTTTCGACACCCTCCAACAGATCGGTCAACACCTCATGAAACGTCGGCGAGTCCGGGAAGATGGACGCCTCGCGGAGGTCCGACACCGATCCGCCCGGGACTCCGTCGTAATAGAGGCGCAGAATCGCTCCCGCGGTTGCTTGTTCGGAGTGGGAGAGCCACAGGCATGCGGTCGCGACGATGGCCAGGCGGAGTGGTTTTGTTTTCATGGTGGTTTGCCTCAAGAACGGGTTGATGGGGGTGTGCCGAAATCGAGAATTCGTGGCGCCTACTTTGGCGCGGAACTGCGCAACAACAACCAGATCAGGTCCGGATTGTTGGGGTGCACCTGGAATCGGAACTGGCCGTAGGTGTCGGGTGGCAGCGGCTGCACCGTCCGCGGGTCCAGCCACTTTTTGATCTCGGAATGTCCGTCCGCGAAGGCAAATCCCGCCGCGTTATTGTGGTAAACCGCCGGCACATCGACCCACTCGACCGAGTGGGGCGTGGGCTGCAAACCCGGGCGTCCGGTGGGCATGTAGGTCTGAGGGAGGGTGGCGAATCGTCCATCGTTGATGCTTTCGGGACGCTCATCCACGAGCAGCCACAAATCGGTGGGGGCGGGCAGCACGATGTCGCTCATCTTCCGGTACAACCGCCATTGGTCGCTGTTGGGGCCGAACGGGAGCCCGTTGACCCACCGGTTCATCGAGATGCTGCGCACCCGTGCCATGTTCATTCCCCGGAACGTGACCGAGGTTTTGTCGGCGGGACACTTGAAGACGCCGGGGGAGTTGCCGACATAGGGTGCGAAGCCCGTTTCGGTCAGCAGGAGGGTGTTCGTGTTGTCCGGGTTCGCACCGTTGAAGTCCAGCCAGCCCGCGTACCAGCCGTCCATGAGCGGGCCACCCGGCGAATTGCCCATGACGTCATCGAAACCATGGTTGTTGACCAGGCGATCCTCGTGGTCGCCGGCATACATGATCCAGCCCAGCGCAAGCTGCCTGCTGTTGTTCATGCAATGGATGTTTTGCGCCTTCATTTTGGCGGTCGTCAGGGCCGGCAACAGCAGTCCGGCGAGAATGGCGATGATCGCAATGACCACCAGCAGCTCGATGAGTGTGAAGGCGCGGTTCCGGAGAGGCGGTTGGACGAAGGACTTCCATCCCGCGGTCACAGATGCCGCGTGTCCGCGAGGTTGAAGCGGGCGGCAAGGCAATAATGGCAATAATGGCTTCATTCTGGTGCCACTCCGGATTGGAACAAGAGACACCCTACTCCCGGTGGGTTTTGTCTGTTAGACGATTTGTGCCCAATTCTTGACCGCCGGTTGCAAAAGCCAGCGCCGGCTTGCCTCGCGCGGAGTCCTCGCCTATAAGACTGTCATCTTCCTATGTTGAAAGCGGGCCACTCCGTCAGGGTGCCATTTTATCAGGTGGCCACAGCCGTTGAATCCTCATTCCGCGTGCTGGAAATCCGAGGTGCTCACGCCGGCTGCTCCTGGCACTTCCATCCGGAATGCCAGTTGGGCCTGGTGTTGAGCGG
>DATKEE010000067.1:0-4877 GCA_035544555.1 Candidatus Methylomirabilota bacterium | reverse complement strand
AGGGAACTGATTGACAGGATCGGCACCGGCAATGTCGGTCTGGTGCTGGACAGTTGGCATTGGTGGACAGCGGGCGACACGGCGGACCAGATCCTGGAATTGAAAAACGAGGACGTGGTGTCAGTGGATCTCAACGACGCGCCCGCCGGCGTGCCGAAGGAGGAACAGATCGACGGACAACGGGAACTTCCGGGCGCGACGGGCGTGATCGATGTGGCGCCCTTTCTCAAGGCGCTGGAAGAAATCGGTTACGACGGGCCGGTGCGGGCGGAACCGTTCAACAGGGCATTGAACGAACTCGACAACGACGCCGCGTGCGAAGCGACGATTGAGGCGATGCGCAAGACGTTCGCTCTCCCGGGCGAATAGGGGTCAGTCCTAAACATTGACACAAATCGTGTTGCAGTCAGTCCGATGCAGTGATGCGGCTCGTTCCAAGGCGCCGGGATCGATCCGCTTCAACGCCCACTGGACCGTGGTCCGCGTACGGACGATCCTCCTCCAACACTTCGATCAAACCGGGAACGGCGGCCCGCGCCTCAGGGCCGATACTTCCCAGAGCTTGCGCGGCGAAACGCAGGACATCCGCGTTTTCGTCCTGCAGCGCCTCGATCAGCGCCGGAATGGCCGGCTTCGCTTCGGGGCCGAGATTCTTGAGCAATTGCGCGGCGTCTATTCGAACCCCCGGTTTCGGATCGGCGAGCAACCTCCCGGCCTCCAGGGCCACGACGGAGCCGTGTTCCACGTGGCTGAGTGACTGCAAGGCCGCGCCCCGGACGCTGTCGTGAGGGTCCGCGAGCGCCAACCGCAGGGCTTCTGTCGCTCCTGGACGGTCTTTGAAATTTCCCAGCGCGTTGGCCGCGACTCGCCGGACCTCGGTATCCGAATCATCCAATGCCTTGACCAAAGCCGGCGCCGCGCGGCGGGCATCCTCCCCCAGATAGTAAAGAATGAGCGCCGCGCGATATCGCAACTGCGCGTCCCGGGCCGGGTTTGGCATTTCCAGCCGCGCGGCAATCGACATGGGCAGCCGGGGATACACCGTGCTGTACAACCGATCAAAGGAGGTCTCCCCGTCGGCATAATGCAACTCCATCCTGGCGACCTCGGTTCCCACGGGATCGGCATACCCGATTCCGTGCAGGATATGAATGTATTGATACTTCCCTTTTACGGGGATGCCGCCGTGGCGCTCCTTGAGGTGGGGCATTTCGCTGCTCCGAAGCAGCATGGTGCCTGAAACATCGAAGAGTATTCCGCCGAACTTTTGCAGGCCTTTGGGGACGTCCTCCCAATCGGGATCTGATCGCAACCTTGGATCTTTCAATGCGGGGAATTCCGTCGGCCATTTTTTACCTCCCATCTTTTACAAGCCCCTTTGACGCCAGAATCGGGCGGGGGCGGAGGTAAAAGATCAGGGGTAAAAGATGAGGCGGGGGAGAGGTGGGACCCTTGCAGGGACAACCAGTCCTTTATTCGCTGAGCACAGGCTTGGCAGGCGCGGATTGTGGCAGCGGGTTTGTGTCAATGTTTAGGACTGACCCCTTTGGTGTGTGATGCCAGCCTTTCGTCGGTGGAGGATTTGCAATCCCGCGTGGAGGCGGCTTCGGACCGGCAGGGAGCGAACCCAGGGTTTTCGCGGGCCGTCCTCCCATGATGCCCTTGACCGCCGTCGCACTGGTGGTGGCGGGTTTTGGCCTGTTTCTTCTGGCGGGAGGGAAGCCGTTTCGCGGACGCGTGTGGATCACCCGACGCAAGGAGGCCGAGGGGGAACGGAGACTCGGAATACGAGTTCTCGGTGAAGGACAATGGCGCGGGCTTCGACATGCAGTACGTCGGCAAGTTGTTTGGCGTGTTCCAACGTCTGCACCAGGCCGAGGAGTTCGAGGGCACCGGCATCGGTCTGGCCAACGTTCAGCGGATCGTCCTCCGCCACGGCGGACGTGTCTGGGCCGAGGGACAAATCGATGCGGGCGCGACATTTTGGTTCACAATTCCCATGGAATCGACGAAGGATTAACCCATGACGTCCCTGAGACCCATCCTGCTCGTCGAGGACAACCTTCATGACATCGAGCTGACGCTGGCCGCCTTGAAGCAAAACAGCCTGGCCAACGAGGTCGTGGTCACCCGCGACGGTGAAGCCGCCCTTGAATTTCTGTTTCGTCGCGGGGAATTTCAGGACCGGAACACCGGTCATCCCATCGTGGTGTTGCTCGATCTGAAGATGCCGAAGGTGGACGGCCTCGAAGTGCTCAAGCAGATGAAGTCCGACGCGGGACTGCGGGCGGTTCCCGTCGTGATGCTGACGTCTTCGCGGGAGGAGACAGATCTGGTCAAGAGCTACCAACTGGGGGTCAATGCCTACGTCGTCAAACCGGTCGGCTTTCAGGAGTTCGTCGATACCATCCGCAATCTGGGAATGTTCTGGGCCGTGGTCAACGAGCCACCGCCGGAGAAATCCATGGCGTGAGCCGGACGGGACGTTGAGGGCGAATTTGATCGCGGGGTCAACCCATCGTCAGTGCGACACGACTGTCCATGGAACCGTTGCGTTCAAAGCTCTGTGTTTGATGCCGGGAGCTGGGGAACGCTGATCTGCGCTGATGAACGCTAATAACAGTTACCATCCGCCGACGAGGGGATGCCAGGGGCGGACGGTTTCCAGCAGGCTCGAGTTTTTACAGGCCGAACGCCGTTTCCATTTGTTGACGGACCCGGGTGAGGCGTTCCAGGCCGCCACCCCCCACTTCGGCGGTCGCCCATCCGGTGAAGCCAATGTCTTCGAGAGCCTTGCGCACCTGGTCCCAGGGCAGATCGTCTTCCTCGCTGGTGATGTCCACGAACTTGTTCGCGGCGCGGCTGAATCCCTTCACATCGAGTTTCACGCAGCGGTGTCCAAAGGCGCGGATCCAATCGCCCGGCTGGCCGTATTTCCAGTGATTGCCGATGTCGTAATACATCCCCACCCACGGACTGTTGAAGCTGTCCACGAATCGCACGAAGCGTTCCGCCCCCTGCTCGGGCGGGGCGTCGTGGTCATACATCATCCGGTTCCAGACATTCTCGATCAGAATCATCTGGCCCATGGAAGCGGCAAGCGGCAGGAGTTTCAGGATCTCCTCGCGGCAGCGTTCCACGATGACCTCCTCGGGACCGTCCTCGCTCCGTCCGACGACGATGAGGACGCCGCTGCCTCCGGCCGCGTGGGAGACGCGGATGCAATGCGCGATGTTGTCGCGTCCGCGCCGGCGTTCCGCTTCATCGGCGCTGGTGAGGCGTTGTTGCCAGTGGGCGTGATTGATGGCGTTGTGCACGAACACGCCGGTTTCATTCACCGCCTGCCGGGCCTGCTCGGGGGTGTATTCGCCGGCCTGATCGAAGTCCACGCCATCGAATCCGGCTTCGGCGGCGAGGCGGAGGCGATCCTCAACGGAGAGTTGCGTTCCATCGATTTCGCGCGCGATCATGCCGAGCTTGCAGGAGAGGAGAATGCGTTTGCCTTCGGGCGGCGTCACAATCTTTGGAGCGGTGGAGTCCGCGGCGAGAGCGGCGCCGGGAGCACCCAGGGCAAGGGCGGCCATCGATCCGGCTCCCGCGGTCAGGAAGCCGCGGCGGGTGAGGGAATGTCGTTCGGTTTTCATGATGGATGATCCGGGGATGCTGACGGGGATACTGCAAGGGACGGAGACAAAGGGCAATCCCGGGTTTGGGGAGGAACCGCGGATGGACGCGGATGGACGCGGATGAGGAAGAGGAAGTAGTGATGGGGGATGGAGGGGAGCGGGTTTGGTGGATGAGTGTGGGGCGCGCGGGCAGGCTGGCCGCGCTCCGGGGTGAGGAACCGCCGGCCCAACTTTACCGCGAACTATGCTCGCGTTTGTCACGTCACATGCCGAGTCGGGAGGCGAAGCCGATGTTGTCTCACCAGAGGCTCAAGGTCTGTGGCAAATGCTTTGTCTGGAAGCCGCCGGAGTGGATTCGCCAGTTCGCGGTAAAGTTTTCGGTAAAGATCGCGGTAAAGATCGCGGTAAAGATCGCGGCAAAGATTGAAAAAATGTCGGATTTGGCGTTTGGCGGGTACTGTCTGGTGGAAGCCTGTTCCCTTCGGCGGCGACTGGATCGTCGGGGATGGGGCGGGTGAAACTGAATATGACGAGTGACGACGCGCAACTGCTCCGCCGCTATGTGGAGCAGCGGGACGAGGCGGCTTTTACGGCCCCACTCGCATTCATGGGGCGGAGATGTTGAACCACACAAACCGCTTCGGCCTTTCGGCGCGGGATTTCGAGTTTCTGCCGCAGACGCGGCCTGTCACCGTTCAGGACGAATCAGTTCTGCTGCTCCGCGAACGATGGCGGATGGCGGATGGCAGATGGCGGATGGGTAGGCTTGAATGCGGAGTGTGAACCGTGCACCTTTCTTCATCCGCCTTTGCCCAGGCACTGAATTGGCCGCGTGGCGTGGAAGATTGGGCGAGGGGGAATGGCCGAATCGAGCGGTGCATTGTGAATCCCAATCAAATACCCATGAGCAAAAAAACTGAAACCAACATAGGCGTGGCTTGGTACCGGCCAGAACAGTGGGACCGGCTGCGCGAACTCGCGACCGATGTCGAGGTGTTGGAGGCAACCCACGCGGAGTGGTTGACGTTCGCCACACGCGCGCTTGAGGACTTGCGCGAGCGGGGAGTACCCGTGCAGAAGGTGCACGTGGACGTGGAGGAGATCTCGGCGTGGTGTCAGCGTCAGGAACGGCCGATGGACGGGCTGGCCAGGGCGGATTATGTGGTCACGATGATGAATGCCGGCTGACAGACGACGGGCGGAGGCTGGAAATCAATAGCCGATAGCCGATAGCCGATAGCCGATAGCCGA
>DATKEE010000066.1:0-2005 GCA_035544555.1 Candidatus Methylomirabilota bacterium | reverse complement strand
AGCGCGACCCGGCCAAAGCCTCGCGCGGACTCGGGATGGTGTTCTTCGACAATCCGCGCGAACGCCCGTTCGAGGTGCATACCGCCCGGCTGGAAAAGCAAAGCGTTCGTGTGACCACCCGGGGACGGCGGACCGTCATCGCGATCGGGGATCTCACCGCGGGATCGTTCCGGGGTGAGTTCCAGTTCACGTTGTATCCGCGGAGCCCGCTCGTGCATGCGGAGGCCGTGGTGGAGACCGATGAGGAATTCCGCGCCATTCTTTACGATGCCGGGTTGAGCGGCGCGTCGCCGGACTGGCGGTCGATTGCCTGGCTGGATCCGCACGGCCATTTGAGGCGGATGAAGGTGACGCCGGGTATGCCGGCACGACCGGTGGGCGTGAAGTTCCGCACTCTGGTTGCCGAAAGCGGATCCGGATCGCTGGCCGTCTTTCCCGCGCCGCATCAATACTTCCCGCCGCTGGATTTCGCGGACAACTTCGAGTTCGCGTGGCTGGGAAACCGCGACGGGGAGTCGCCGGACGCGTTTGGATTTGGCATCCGCCAGCCGCCCGAGGGGGACCGGCGCTGGGTGCCGTGGTTCGACGCGCCCCCCGGGACACGGCAGCGGTTGGGTGTCTTTTATCTGTTGAGCGGCGGGGATGCGGAAGCGGCCATTGCGGAGACCGCGCGCTACACGCGCGTAGATCGCTTCAAGGAACTCCCGGGGCACGTGACGTTCTCGAGCCATTACCACGTCGAGCACACGGTCGATTATCTCGAACGACAAAAGAAGCAGGAGACGTCCGGCATTCCGAAGGGACTCGAGGCGCCGGGTTTTGTCACCAAGTTCAAACAAACCGGCATCGACATCATTCATCTGGCCGAATTCCATTTCGGCTGGACGCCGGGGCAGAAGACCGAGGACCGCCTGCCGATGCTCAAAACCATGCACGAGGAATGCGCCCGGTTGTCGGACGATGAAATACTCATCCTCCCCGGTGAGGAACCCAACGTCCATCTGGGCGGCCACTGGATCAGCTTCTTTCCGAAACCGGTTTACTGGGTGTTGAATCGCGGCGAAGACGAACCGTTCGTCGAGGAAATCGAAGGTTACGGCACCGTGTATCGCGTCGGCAGTCCGGACGATGTCCTGGAGTTGATGGAGCGGGAAAACGGGTTGATGTGGACGGCTCATCCGCGAATCAAGAGTTCGCTGGCCTACCCCGATGGCTATCGCGATACGGAGTTTTATCAATCCGATCATTTCCTTGGCGCGGCGTGGAAGGCGATGCCGGCGGACCTGTCGCGGCCCCGGATTGGCTGGCGTGTGCTGGATCTGCTCGACGACATGAACCAATGGGGCGGTCGCAAACAGATCGTCGGCGAGGTCGATGTGTTTCGTGTGGAACCGGATTACGAGCTTTACGCGCACATGAATGTGAATTACCTGCGGATGGACCGGGTGCCGAGCTTCGAGGAGGGATGGCAGCCGGTGCTCGATGCCGTGCGGGGCGGACATTACTTTGTCAGCACGGGCGAGATCCTGATACCCAGGTTTGCCGTTGGAGGTAGTGAGAGCGGCGAAACACTCTCGCTGGAAGGCGGCGGGCCCGTCCCTCTGGAAGCGGAACTCGAATGGACGTTTCCGCTGGCTTTCGCCGAACTCATTTCCGGCGATGGCAACGAGGTCTTCCGGGAGCGGATTGACCTGGGCGACACAACGGAGTTCGGGACCCGCGCTCTCCGGATGCCTGTGGAGCTTGACGGCCGAATCTGGGCGCGACTGGAGGTGTGGGATATCGCGGCCAATGGCGCGTTTACCCAGCCGGTCTGGATCGAATTGGGGGCCGGTGACGCGGTGAAACCGTGACCGAAACGCGCGCGCGCCTGGATGGAGAATCAAATCCATCGTCAGTCTCAACCCGGTCTGGTAGAAACATCGTCATGACGGAACGCAACGACCCCTGTCCTTGCGGCAGTGGCAGGAAATTCAAAAAGTGCTGTATGAACAAAGAAACGCAC
>DATKEE010000065.1:0-2584 GCA_035544555.1 Candidatus Methylomirabilota bacterium | reverse complement strand
GAATGGCGAATGGCGAATGGCGTGATGGGCGCGTGGGTTATTTGGTCTGGAAGGTTCGGTTGTGATTCCGGGCCGGGATGCTGACGGTGTAGGTTTTGGCGTCCGGCGCCACGGTCAATCGGATGGGATTGCCCTCGCACTGCTCCTCGAGGTTGGCGATGAACTCATCGGAGGTGTTGTTTTCGCGGTCATCACGGAGGTTTTTGTGCACCTGATACATTGCCTGGATGGAGGGCGTGGCTCGCAGAGACGCCATGGCGGTGGCGCTCGTGCCTTTGCGCGATCCATTGTTCATGACAGAAACGGTGGGGGAAAGACTGCGCACGAGAATGGGGTTGTTGCTGCTGTCCAGTCCGTGATGGCTGACCTGATAAACATCCACCTCGCCGATGCGGTTGACGGGGCAGACCAATTCCTTTTCCACGTTCCAGGTGATGTCTCCGCCGTCGAAGAAGTCGAATTCCCCGAACCTGAGCACCATGGCGACGCTGTTGGCGTTGTCGGATTTGTCCTCGGGTTTTGGCGTGGCTTCAGGGCACAAGGGGTTGGCCGGAGCATCAGCGGGGGGGTCGATGAATTGCTGGCGTGCGATCACGCAGCGCAGGCTGAGTCCGGGATCGCCGGGTCGCTGTTGCAGCGGAATCTCGTCGCCGGGCTGGATGACACGGCGCTGTCCGGCCTCGAATTCGCGGTAGGGTTTGACCTTGAGGAACCAGGTGGTGTCGCGCGGATTGTTGTCGGGATTGGTCTCCGGGATGCCGTTGTCCCAGACGGTGCGGATGGGCATGAGGGCGGCGAGTTCCGCGGCGCCGCCAAAATGGTCCATGTGAAAATGGGTGGTGATGAGATGGTCGATTTGCTTCAAGCCGGCGTCCTGGGTGGCGACGTGGTGGATGCGCCCGGGATCGCGGACGCCGGGATTGCCACTATCGATGAGGACGGATTCGCCGGCGGGGGTGACGATCAATGTGGCGGCGCCGCCTTCCACGTCGATCCAATAGATGGAGAGTCTGCCGTCGGGATCCGCCGCTGGCAGCGAGGGAGGGAAGACGGCGGCGAGGAGGAGCGCAATCAGGAGGAAACGGATTGGATTCATGGGATTGAGTTTGAAGTAAGGTCGAATGATAGGAGGAGGGTGGAAGGGAGGCGAGTCAAAGATTCGGACCGAAGATTCTCCGGCCGCTGATTTGTGTCAATGTTTAGGACTGACCCCTTTGGGGTGGATTGCCGCGGGCGGATGGAGTAGAAGCACGCAGTCCTCGATGAACCGTTATCTGCAATCGTCGATTCGTTCCATGGTTTCCGGCCTGATCCGGCTGGCGCTTGGATTCCATTACGCGAGGATCGAGCGGTATCATCCCGAACGGGTGCCGCGCCGGGGGCCGATTCTGCTGACGTCGAATCATCCGAACTCGGTCACGGACGCCTATACGATCGGGTACGCGGTGCCGCGGCCGGTGCATTTTGTGGGGACCGTGCAACTGTTCCGGTGGAAGCCGCTGGGGTGGCTGTTGCGGCAATGCGGGGTGATTGCGGTGAACCGGGTGCAGGATGACCGCCGGGCCATGCGTTCGGTGCTGGACACTTTCGAGGCGGTTTACCGGGTGCTGGAGGCGGGCGACGCGGTGGCGATTTTTCCGGAGGGAATCACTCACAACGATCCGCAATTGAAGACGGTCAAGACGGGGGCGGCGCGAATGGCCCTGGAACTGGAACACCGGCATGGCGGCCGGCTGGGGCTACAGATCGTGCCGGTGGGCCTGACGTTCACGGCCAAGGAGCAGTATCGGAGCGACGCGCTGGTGTGCTTTGGCGAGCCGATTCCGGTGGCGCCATTTCTGGAGGGGTATGAGGAGAGGCAGAAGGATTGCATCCGTAACCTGAACGGACGGATCGAGGAAAGCATTCAGCGGCTGATGCTGCATGTCCCGCGACTGGAAGAGGCGCGGGTGGTGGAGGCGGTGAAGCGCCTGTATCTCGAGCGTCTCCGGTTGGGGAGGGAAGTCGTTCAGGAACCGGTCACGCCGCGGGCGGAGGAATTGTTGCTGACGCAGGCGATCGCGCGGGCGGTGGGACGGGTCTTCGAGCGGGATCCGGGCAGGGCGGAGAAGTTCGTCAGGAGGCTGGATCACTACGAGCGCTGGCTGAAGCGGCTGCGGTTGTCTGAGGAGGCCTTGGAGAGGGAGGAAGGGACCGTGAAGCTGGCATTGCGGAGTGCGGGGTTGGGGGCGGCGGCGGTGCTGGGGTTGCCGGTGGCGCTTTACGGGGGACTGCATCGGCTGCTGCCGGCGGCTGTGGTCCGGTGGGCCGTCAGCCGGTTTGCGGATGTTCAGGAGCACAGGCCGCGGAGCGCGATGGTGGCGATTCTGGCGGGGGTGATTGTGTTCCCCGCATGCTACGCAGGATATCTGCTGCTGGCGCTTTCCTGGATGGGCTGGCCGGCCGCGATCTGGTATCTGCTTTCGCTGCCGGTGAGCGGATTGATCGCGCATGCCTATTTTCGCGAGGCGCGACGTTTGTTTGGCGGATTGAGGGATGCGTGGGTGCTGCTGCGGGCGCGGACGGCGCGAAGGCGCTTGAGCGG
>DATKEE010000064.1:0-2792 GCA_035544555.1 Candidatus Methylomirabilota bacterium | reverse complement strand
GGACGAGGTCTCCCCGAATTCGAAAACCTGACGTCCTCACGGAGGGCCTTCGAGGGCGGCCCCGGGAACACGGCGGGAGGAATGCCGCTGAGTGTTGCCGTTTGATTGGCATTTCAGGGCGCCCGCAAAAAAAGGGCGCCGGGTTTGAACCCGGCGCCGATCATGGTTTGTGGCAGACCGGCCGTGTTATTTTGCGGCCTCGAAGTTCTTCGTGATCTGAGCCCAGTTCACGACGTTCCAGAAGGCCTTCAGGTAATCCGGCCGGCGGTTCTGATACTTCAGGTAATAGGCGTGTTCCCACACGTCGCAGCCCAGAACCGGCTTTCCCTCACACCCCGCGATGGCCTTGCCCATCAGCGGACTGTCCTGATTTGCGGTGCTGACAATTTCCAGCTTGCCGTTGTTGACGATGAGCCACGCCCAGCCGCTGCCGAAACGCCCGACACCCGCCGCTTCAAACTTCTGCTTGAAGTCGTTCACGCTGCCAAATGCCGTCTTGATCGCGTCCGCCAGCGCCCCGGAAGGTTCGCCTCCCGCGTTTGGCGCCATGAGCTTCCAGAAGAAGGAATGATTCGCGTGCCCGCCGCCGTTGTTTCGCACCGCCGTGCGAATGTCTTCCGGCACGGCGGACAGGTTGCCGATCAGTTCTTCAATGCTCTTCTTCTCGAGGTCCGCCTTGCCCTTGATCGCGTCGTTGAGCTTCGCGACGTAGGCGGCGTGATGTTTCCCATGATGAATCTCCATCGTTGTGGCGTCGATGTGAGGTTCGAGGGCTTCCTTCGGATGGGGTAAAGGTGGTAGTTCGTATGCCATGGTGGTTTCCCGTTGTCTTGCTTTGTGATGTGTGTTCGCGCCCGGATAAACACCAATCCGCGCGATTCGAAAACCGAACGAAGCCACCGTAACAGACAAGCCCGGACCACACAAGTGCCCCACCGATGAAGCTCCGGAATCCATTCCCGGGCGGACGCTCAGGCCGCCAGCGCCACGAAGTTCTTCAGGATCTGCAGCCCCACCTGCTGGCTTTTCTCCGGGTGAAACTGCGTGGCATAGACGTTGTCGCGCGAGATCGACGAGGCGAACCGGCCATGGTAGTCGGTCAATGTGGCCACCACGCCCGAATCCGCCGGCTGCGGGTGGAAGCTGTGCACAAAATAAACATGGCTTCCCGACGGCACATCGCGATACAGCGGACAGTCCGGCAGCGTCACCTCGATCTGGTTCCAACCAATCTGCGGGATCTTCACTCCGGGCCCCTCCTGAAAGCGCACCACCCGCCCCTTGAACAGACCCAGTCCCGCGGCGCAACTGTTGAACTCGTTACTCCCCTCGAACAACGCCTGATACCCCACGCAAATGCCCAGAAACGGCCGGCCCGATTCAGTGAATTGCCTCACCGCCTCCAGCATTTCCTGCCTGCGCAGCGCGTCAATGCAATCATCGAACGCCCCGACCCCCGGCAGCACCGCCGCATGCGCGTCCTTCAATCCCCCGGGGCCGGTGACGACCCGCACCCCGGCGCCGACCCACTGGAGGGCCTTCTGCACGCTGCGGAGATTCCCGGACCCGTAATCGATGAGCGCAATCACCGCCTGAGCCTAGCGGGGTTCGCCATCCGGTCAAGCAGGTCGCCCGGGACAAGTGAGATCGAAATAAACCCCTCGACCCCTCGTCAGTCCGCCAGTTTTAACCAGGCAACCGTTCGGTTCAGAGTCCGCAGTTCGAGGGTGAGCTGAACAGTTACGGGGAGGAGAGTTCGCGTTCTGTCTTGAGCCGCAATTGACCGCATGCGGCGTCGATGTCGTGTCCCTTCTCCCGGCGAAGCGTGGCGGTCACTCCAAGTTGCTCGAGCGCCTTTAGAAATGCCTCCTGCACCTCCGGTGCCGGACGTTCCCAATCGAGTCCTTCCACCCGGTTGTAGGGAATCAGGTTGATCTTGGCGTGAAGCCGGCGCGCCAGTTCGGCCAGGGGCTTGGTCTCCGGGAGAAGATCGTTGACCCCCGCGATCAGGATGTATTCCAAGGTGATCATGCGCCCCTTCTGTTTCTGATAGGCTTCACAGGCGGCGACCAGTTCCCGAAGCGGATACTTCCGGTTCACAGGCATGATCCGCGAGCGCGTCGCATCCGTGGCGCCGTGCAGGGAAATGGCGAGCCGGAATTGCAGCGGTTCGCCGGCCAGTTTGCGGATCTGCGGCGCCAGGCCGCTGGTCGAAATGGTGATCTTCCGCGCGCCGATCCCTCCGCCCCAGGGTGCGTTCAGGATGCGCAGGGCCTTCAGCAGATTGTCATAATTGGCGAGGGGCTCCCCCATGCCCATGATCACCAGATTGTTGACCAGCCGATCCCCGGCGTGCTTCTGATCGGCGCCGGATCCCCCCTCGCCCGACGGTTGCCGGTGCCATCGTTCCACCGCGAGCACCTGGTCCACGATCTCCTCCACGCGCAGGTTGCGTTTCCAACCCTCCAGGCCGCTGGCGCAGAACCGGCAGCCGTAGGCGCATCCCACCTGGGTTGAAACGCACAGCGTATGACGATCGCTCGGATCCCCGTAAAGAGCGGGATTGGCGGGGATCAGAACGCTCTCCACAAACGCGCCATCGTCCAGCTTCCACAAAAACTTCCGCGTGCTGTCCGGCGCCCCCTGTTTCCGCGCCAACTCCAGCGCGCGCAACGTGTATTGCCCCCTCAAATGCTCACGCAGCCTGTTCGGCAGATTCGACATCTGATCCCAATCCGTCGCCTGCCGCTGATACACCCATTCGAGAACCTGCCCCGCGCGAAATTCCGGCT
>DATKEE010000063.1:0-2249 GCA_035544555.1 Candidatus Methylomirabilota bacterium | reverse complement strand
GACTGTCTCCCTGAGCCGTCGGCAGTATGAAGCCATGAAGCAAGCCGTCGCCAACGAGCGAAAACTGTGGAAGACGCTTCGGAGGATGGAGAGCGTCTCCCGTCAAATCATCTTCGCATCGACCGCCGACACCCGCCGGCGTAAACCACTCTCCAAAAAAGTTTTAGGCACTATCTAAGCGCCATTCGGGTCAGCCCTTGATATAGCACTTTACGTAATACTGGTGGTTGGGCTCGCCGTTATCGACGGAGCAGCTACCCCGGATATATCGGCCGGCGCAAACCATGGGAATTTGTCGATCCGGCGCCGATCCTGGCCATGATGAACGGTCCGGTCAAGGAGCAGCCGGCTCGTTACCGGCGGTTTGTGGAAAGCGGGTTGGCGGAGAACGACCAGGAAAAACAATCATGAACTCACATCAGTCGAAACAGTTGTCGCCAAGACTGCTCACCTTGGCGGCGCTGCTGGTCCTGGCTCTCGTCCCGTCTGCCGCCTCGGGCGAAATCGTTTTCACCGGCATGGAACCCTCCTCCGGTACGGCGGGAACTGAAGTGACGTTGTCCAGCAGCGGCTGGGGGGGCACGGGGGCGCCCGTCGACGAATGAGAACCTGGTGACGTTCGGGTTCGCGACGACCGACCCGGAGAATCCGCCCGCGCCGACGCGCGCGGAAGTGCTCAAAGCGACTTCAACCTCGCTGATCGTGCGGGTGCCCGAGGAGGCGCAGACCGGACCGATCACCGTGACCGTCGCGGGCAGCGGCAGCTCGATCACGGTGGACCTGCCGGAGAAGTTTCGGGCGTTTACCGTCCATGATGATCCGGTCATCACTCATATCGTGCCGGCGGTCCCTGTCGTGGGGAAGCCGATGGAGATTCACGGAAGGCACTTCGCACCGTCGCCCGACGGGCAGGTGGTGGAATTCTCCGCCACGGCGGGCATCATTCCCAAGGTGGGCAATCGGCAGGTCCTGTTCCTTCACGCGCCGAGCCAGGCCATCCCCAATTCCGTCAAGGTGCGCATCGGCAACCGCGAGAGCAACGAACTGGAGTTCACGCCGGTTCTGCCAGAGGTCATTACCGCGGGTGCCATCATCACCGTGAGTTCGGGGGTGGACAACAACGTTCGGGACGAGAACATTACGCTGCGGGAGGCGCTGCTCCTGGCGTCTGGAGAGCTGTCGTAAGACCAGTTGACGTCCCCGCCCGATCCCCGGACGCCCAACACGCGCTATGAAACCGACGACGTGCAATTGATCCACCTCGGCGATCTCCAGTGGGGAAGGCCGGGTGCCGGGAGCCGCGATGAGATTCGGTGCTCCTTCACGGTGACGCTTTCCTCACCGCTGCCCGCGCTGGCCAGTTACGATTACTATTCGATCACGGGCGTGGACGGTGCCGGACTGTCCGGGGACGCCTTCCGCATGGACGGCGTAACACGAACCACTCTGGCGGTGGGATCCATCCGCAATTTCAACGGCCATGGAATCGTCCTCACGGGCGGCGCCCATGACAACCGGATCACGAGCGGCCTGGGCGGCATCACGCTGAAAGGTTCGGCCAACAATCTCGTGCTCGGCAATTGGATCGGCATCCGGCCGGAACTGAAGTTTCCCTCCTCGACCGACGGCAACATTCCCCACGGCATCGGCCTGTTTGATTCGCCGGACAACGTGATCGGCGAACTGGCCGGCGACGGCGCCAATGAAAACGGTGGTCGCGGTGGATCCCCTCAACCTGTCCGGCACGGTGGATACCGCCCGTGTCAGTGACGGGAGCCTCGTCGAAATCTTTTCCGACGACGCCGACGAGGGTCAGGCGAAGATCGCCGAGACCATGGTCGCGGGTGGTGCTTTCAGCGCGCGCGCCTGGGCGGACTGCCGCCCCTGGCCAACATCAACGCCACGGTGACCCACGCGATTTCCGGGAGCACATCCGAGTTTTCGCCCCTGACCGTGCTGCCGAATTTTATTGGGCTGGAACTGAAACACGCAGCGCCGCCCGTCGAGCGGGACCTGCCGCTCGACCAGTCCAATGCGGTGGCCCAGGGGTTCACCCTGCGCGCGTTCGGCGGCCCGGTTCTGGTCCGGTCCATCCGTTTCCAGGCGACGGGCAGCGCGGACGAACCGTCCGCCATCGCGGGCCTGTCCCTCTATCGAAGCCGCGAGGACGAAGAACCGCGCCTGTTGGTGGGGCCGCGATTGGCGGGCTCCGACGACGGTCTCATCTTTTTCACCCAGATCGACGCCAT
>DATKEE010000062.1:0-8040 GCA_035544555.1 Candidatus Methylomirabilota bacterium | reverse complement strand
AATAGGATTCCCCCAGTTCGATCAATCCGTCCATGGAATGCCCCACATTGAGGTTCTGCATGACATTGGCGTGTGGGTCAAACTGGTCGGTATGCAGAAAACTCAACGAGGTCGGTTGCACCGGACCGCCCAGAAACACCGGCTCCTCCTTCAACGTCTCGCTCAAATCCTCCAGAATCACCTCCGCCACCTCCTTGCCGGTCGTTCGATTCAGGACCAGCCCAAAGGCGCCTTCGACGTCATGACGGCAGACCAACACGACACCCCGGTGGAAGAACGAGCCCACGAGCTGCCCGCCATCCAGGAGCAACTGGCCCTGGAGCGACTTTTGGGGCGGAGAGGGATCAGTCATGTGGAAACTCCTGGTGAAGGGAATCACCGGACTCCCATCCTGGAGGTTGCTTCAAGCCCGCCGGCACCGGCGTGAGGCCGGGAACCAAGTGGCGGGTATCGAGGTGACGCACCCCCATTGGAACCGGCCGTGACGGGGACTTGCCTGCGGATCAATCTTGATTACCCTGTAAGCATGTCAAAGGCACTCATTCTATTGATTTTTCTTGTATTAGCCATCGCCGTGACCGGATGCAAGACCTCGTCCGGCAGTCGTGAATATAGTCCCGGCAAAGGCTGGGTGCCGAACGACTGACGGCTCCCCTCCGTCCCAAAGGGGTCAGTTCTTATGAATGGCTACTTTCGCCTGCCACGCCGCCATTGATACAGCAACGTGTTCGCGTTGGCGACGCTCCCCATCTTCAACCGTTCCGCAATCCATCCCACTGTCACCAGCGTCTCCCGCCTCAGCCGCGCCGCAATCTTCACCTTCTCGATGTCCCCCTTGGCACGCTGTTCCAGGGTCTGGTCCTTCCAACGCCGCCGCTTCATCTCCCCGGCCACCAACCGCTCGGCCTTTTCCTCCAGGCTCTCCTGACGCTCCTCCCCATAGTGTTCCCGCACCATCCGCTCGCTCATCTGTCCGAGCAACTCCTTCTTCAGCGCCTGGTCCCCGAAAAACCATCCCCGCCGAATCGCCTTGTATCGCTCATCCTCCTCTGCCCCGCGCCGAGCCTCCAGCCGCCGCTCCAACTCCCGCCGCCCCGCCGCACTGTCCCGTGGAATCCCGGCGTCGCCAAACACCCGGTCCACCCGCAGCCATGCGGGACGCCTGCCCGGCGCCTTCAGATACTCGGGCCAACTGCTCCACCGATACTCCCGCAACCGCTGATCCGGCTTCACCAGCTTCGCCCGCGCCGGGTTCAAATGCACATAGTCGCACACCGTCCGCAGATACTCGTTCCCGCTGCTGTCCACGATCAACGCCTTGTAACGACCGCTGAACAAGTGTCCGAACACCTTGTGCCGCCGGTTGAAACGGCCTGTGTAGGTGCCCAGGAACCATTGCATCCCGGCCACCAGCGTCGGCTGCGGCGTCTCCACCACCAAATGAAAATGGTTGGGCATCAGACAATACGCATGCGCCTGCCAGCCGCCGCGCTCGCAGGCCTCCCCCAGCGTCTCCACAAACCGTTCCCGATCGGCGTCGTCCCTGAAAATCGGCTCGCGCCGATCCCCCCGGTTCATCACATGGTAAATTGCCCCCGGATACTCCACCCTCAGCTTCCGCGCCATGCGCGCCAAAATACAGCCCACCCACAACTAGTCAATCATAAGAACTGACCCCTTTTCTTAATTGCTTCACCTTCGCCACGATGGCGGCGGCATCCAGTTTGTAGTGGGCGAGCAGTTCGGCGGGTTTCCCGGACCGTGGCACTTCAAAGACCGCCAGCTTGTGCACCCGCACTCCTTCGGCGGCAAGTTCACCGGCCACCGTATCCCCCAGTCCTCCCTCCGGGTAATGATCCTCCACCGTCAGGACCAGGTTGTTTGTCGCCCGCGCCGCCTCGAGGATCACCTCCCGCGCAAGCGGCTTCACACTGTAGGCATCGATCACCGTGAGGCCGATGCTTTCGGCGACCAGACGATCCGCCGCCGCGAGGGCCTCGAATACCGTGATGCCCGCCGTCACGACCGTCACCTTGTCGCCGCGCTCCTGGCGCAGAATCTTGGCGCCCCCGATCCGGAAGCTCTCGCCATTGTCATACAACACGCCTGTCTTCGCCCTGGAGGTGCGCAGATAAGCGATCCCCTGATGCCGGATCATCTGCCGCGTCAACTTCTCCGTGCTGACGGCGTCGCAGGGATACAGCACAATGCTCCCGGGCACGGCCCGCATCATTGCGATGTCCTCCAACGCCATCTGTGAGCCGCCATCCTCGCCGATGCTGACCCCGACGTGCGATCCCACCAGCTTCAGGTTCGACCGCGATTGACCTGCCATGCGGATCTGATCGTGCGCGCGGCTCAGAAAGGCGCCAAACGTGGAGGCGAAGGGAATCCAGCCATGCGCCGCCAGTCCCGTCGCCACCCCGATCATGTTCTGCTCGGCAATGAAACATTCGATGAACCGACTCGGAAACCGCTTCGCGAACAGTTCCGAATGGGTTGAATTCTTCACATCACCATCCAGAGCCACCACCCGGCTGTCCACTTCGCCGAGCCGCTCCAGCGCGTTTCCGTAGGCCAGGCGGGTCGCGATCGACTCTCCTTTCCTGTATTTCAACGGCGGATGCTTCTTCGCCGTCTCACGCGCGGGTTCCGGCAATCGATTCGGCATTGGAATGTCCACCCCGGACGCGGACATGGCCTTCGGCTTGAGCGCCGCGACCGCCTTCTCCGCCTCCTCCCTGGGGAGCGGTTTGCCGTGCCACCCATCCTTGTCGGCAACCTCCGGGATCCCCGCCCCCTTGATCGTCCTGGCAATCACCGCAAGCGGACGCTCCCCCTGCCCCACACTCTCCAGCGCGCCCAGAATTTCCCGCGTCGAGTGGCCATCAATCCTGAGCGCCCGCCAGCCGAAGGACTCGAACCGCTTCGCGTAAATCTCCAGGTCATGACCCGCCGCCGTGGGCTGGCTCTGCCCAAGGCGATTGACGTCCACGACGGCAACCAGATTGTTCAACCGGTGAACGCCCGCCAACGCCGCCGCCTCCCAGACGCTGCCTTCCGCGCATTCCCCACCGCCCAAAAGCACGTAGGTTCTGAAATCCAGACTGTCGATCCGCGCGCTGCACCCCATGCCCACCCCGACACTCAACCCCTGTCCCAGTGAACCCGTCGCCACATCGACGAACGGCAATCGGGGCGTCGGATGCCCTTCGAGGTCGCTGTCGAATCGTCGAAGCTTCAACAACGCCGATGCCGGGAAGGCTCCGGCCTCCGCCCACGCGGCATAGAGCAGCGGCGCGGCGTGTCCCTTCGAGAGAATGAACCGGTCGTTGTTGTGGTGGCGGGGTCGCTTCGGATCGAACCTCATGTGCCCGAAGAAGAGGACTGCCACCAATTCGGCCGCGGAACAACACGAGGTCGGATGGCCGCTGCCGGCGGCGGTGGTCGCCTGGATGGAATGGATGCGCAACTGGTTGGCGATGCCTTCGAGGGTCTCCACGGCGGTTGATTTCATGTTCGCAATTTAGAACTGAACACACGCGGGGCAAGGAAAACCCGGCGGGCCGGAACTTTGAAACCATCCCCGAAGTGTTATATGGTCAAAACGGCGCGTTGCGACCTGGCAACCGCGACCGGGTGGCCGGCCATCCGGAGCGTGAAGCATTCGAAACGAATCACGCGCCGACCGGCGGGCCGGGGACAGAAATTCAGGCTGCGAGATGAGAATTACCGACAATCAGTTTCCCAACCGGCGCGAGGCCGGACGATTCCTCGCGGGACAATTGCGCCGGTATCAGGGCCGGACCGATGTTCAAATCCTTGCCCTGCCTCGCGGCGGGGTACCGGTCGGCTTTGAAGTGGCCCAGGCGCTTGGCGTTCCGCTGGATGTTTTTCTGGTGCGCAAGCTCGGAGTGCCCGGACACGAGGAACTGGCCATGGGCGCCATCGCCAGCGGCGGCCTGCGCGTCATCAATGAGGAAATCACCTCCCGCCTGGGCATCGCCGAGGAGGTCATCGACGCCGTCGCGGGTGAGGAACTTCACGAACTGCTGCGTCGCGAGGAACTTTACCGGGACCAACTGCCCCCCTTGGAAGTCAAGAATCGCGTGGTCGTACTGGTGGATGACGGCCTGGCCACCGGCTCCTCCATGCGCGCCGCCGTGATGGCCCTCCGGGAACAACAGCCCGCCCGGATCGTCGTCGCCGTTCCGGTCGCTTCCACCGAAGCCCGCAGGCAGTTGGAAAAGGAAGTCGATGAGGTGGTCTGCGCGATGACCCCCGAGCCGTTCGAGGCCGTGGGGGCGTGGTATTCGGATTTCGGTCAAACGACCGACGAGGAGGTCAGGGACCTTCTGAGGCAGGCCCGTGAGGCGCAGCACAAGCGTGACTTGTCGAATAACTAGCCCACCAGCTTCCGCGCCGCCTCCACCATCCGCTCCGTCGTCAGCCCGTGCTTTTGATAAAGGTGCTCGGCCACATAGGCTGACTGCCCGAACTCACCGTCAATCCCAAGCGAACGGACGGTGTGCTGAATGCCGGCGCGTGCCAGCGCGTGCGACAATTGCGCCCCCATGCCGCCGATGATTTGATGGTCCTCGATCGTGACCACGCGTCCGGAACAGCGCTTCACCACGTCGCCGAGCGTCTCCAGATCCACGCGGTTGACGAAGGGATTGTTGACGACCGCCGCGTCCACGCCCGCCTCCTTCAACTTTCGTCCCGCCTCGATGGCCTTGCTGACCAGCGGCCCGCAGCCCACCAGAACCACATCCTTTCCCTCCTGCAACACCTGGGCGCGACCCCAGGGATAGGTGGCATTCTCCACCCAGCGCACCGGATAATTCTCGCGCCCCACAAAAAAGAGGCAGCTCTCCCCGTCGCCGCCCCCGCCCCGCGCGTCCGCATACCGGCGGATCGCCTCCCCCATCAACGCCTCCGCCTCGTCCGCGCAGGAGGGCGCGATCACCACCGTGTGCGGCAGCGCGCTCGTCGCCGCAAAATACGTCGTCGCCTGATGCGACGCCCCATCCGCGGCATCCTGAAATCCGACATGGGAGAAGATCGCGATCACCGGCGCCTGTGACAACGCCGCCATCGTCAGCGGCAGATTGCCCTTGGTGACGCCGAACTGTCCGAACGTGTCCACCAGCGGAATGAACCCCGCCTTGGCGAATCCCGCCCCTGTGCTGATCATGTTCGCCTCCGCCACCCCGACCTCGATGTAACGATCCGGAAAGCTCTTGTGGAAAAGGCTGATGCCGGTCGATCCCTGGACGTCGGAGGAAATCGAAAACACCGGCAACCCCTCCTGGGCGGCCTTGACCGCCGCGCGGGCCAGGCCGCCTTGAATCTTGTCCTTCTTGACCGCCGTTGCCGAGGCGCCGGCACTCGCCGCCTTCGCATTCTTCGCGGCCTCCTTCTCCTGCCAGCCCTTCCGCAAGGCTCCCGCCCACTCCGCGAATTCCCCGGGCGGCGTTCCCCCGTAAATCTCATTGACGAACTCGACGATCTTTTCGCCGTTCGACAACGGAAATCCGTGCCCGCCCGCCGGATTGTCCATGGTCGCCTTGACGCCGTATCCCTTGATCGTCCTGACGCGGACACAGACCGGACAGTTCGGATTCTTCCGCGCCTGCTCGACAGCCTTCTCGATGTGGAGATACACGGCCTGGAGATCATGGCCGTCCTCCACCGTGATCACGTTCCACCCCAGCGCGCCCATGGCCGAAAACGTGCGCTGCATGCTGTAACTGTCCGCGGTAATGCGGCCCGACAGCTTCGTGTCATTGTCCGAGATCACCAGGACGAACGGATTGACGCGATCCTTGGATGCCAGCCCGGGAATCGCCGCGAACGCCTCCTTCGCCTCGCCCTCCATGGACGCGCCGTCCGACACGGTGCAGATCGTGATGCGGTCGTTGCCGGCCGCCTTGTCCGCCAGCGCCAGTCCCTGCGCCTGGGGCAGCGCGGAACCCAGCGGCCCGTTGCTCAACAGCACGCCCTCCGGGTTCAGATGCGACTCGCCATGACCGGTCAGTTTGCTGTCGATGCCGCGAAACCCCTTCAAGTCGTCGAACGTCATCCCGTCGAAACCGTAATTCGCGCGCAACGCGTAAATCCCATTCTCCGTATGGCCCGCGTCATTGACAAAATTGAAGGCCTCGTGCCACGGGCGACCCGGCGTCGCGAACATCACCCCATGGATCGCCGCCATGATCTCGGCGAAGGCCGCGGGGCCGCCCCAGTGACAGGCCGCGCCCCCATTGACGGCGTGAATGTTCATCAACGCGACCAGCGCGCGAGTCGCCCGGGGATCCCCCAGCACGACCTCCTGCCCGGCGGCATTCTTCACCGTTGCGGGGTATTTCGGCTTTCCGCCTGGCGTGCCGGCCAGCCGGGTCTTCAATTGAATCGGTTTCAGCGGCGGTGCTTCAACCGGTTTTGCTGTCGTGGTGTCTGCGCCCATGGAATCTGTCCTTCAATTTTTAAAGGGGAAAACATTAGGGGGCGTCTCTCAAAAGGGAAGGAAGAATTTGAACCACCGCCGTCCGACCGTCCACCGCACGGGATTTCACGGAGCCGCGCGGGCGGCCAGCCGGCGCCTGGAATACCAGGTGTTCAACTGGTCGAGAACAACGGCCAGGATCACCACCGAACCGATGATGATCCGGCTGTAATTCTGGTCGATGCCGAGTATCACGATGCCACTGCTGATCATCTGGATCACCAGCGCGCCCAGCAACGCGCCAAACGCCGACCCCTTCCCGCCGCTGAGACTCGCGCCGCCCACCACCGCCGCCGCGATCACGTCGAGTTCGTAACCCTGCCCGTCTCCGGAGGTGCCGGCGCCGTAATACCCGATCGACAACATCGCCGCCACTCCCGCCGTCAATCCCGAGATCAGGAAGACACTCAATTTCACACGCTCGACCCGGATGCCGCTGTAGCGGCTGGCCAGCTCGTTGCCGCCGACGGCATAGATCCGCCGTCCCGCCGCCAGTCGCGACAGATACACCGCCCCGACGAGTGTCACCCCCACCATGACGAGGAGGGGCACCAGACTCAAACCGCCGCCGGTCTCCCAGCGAATGATCCCGCGAAACGCCTCGGGAAATCCGCCGATGGACTGCCCCTTGGTCACGACGAACGCGATGCCGCGAAAAATGGCCATCGTCCCAAGCGTGATGATGAACGGATGGACGCGCAACAGGACCACCATGCCGCCGTTGAACGCCCCGCACAGCGCGCCCACACCCAGGCAGGCGAAGACACCCAGCGGCACGCTCATCCACGCGCTGACTCCGGCATGGGATCCTCCGGGCCCGAACGCCTGGAATACCAGGGCACCCAACACCGACGCCAGCGCGTAAGCCGCCCCCACCGAGAGATCGATGCCCCCCGCGATGATGACGAAGGTGGCGCCCACCGCCATGACCGCGACAAAGCTGGTATCCTTGGCCAGTTGAGCCAGATTCTGCGCGCGGAGGAATTTGTTCTTCTCGACGAACACCGGCACGCGGTCCCCCTCCTCGTTCGTGGTGAAAACCCTCTGGCGTTCCCCCGCCTCGTTGTATTCGAACTTCGGTTCCCGGACGGTGCCTCCAAAGATCGTCAACATCATCCCCAGCACGAGCACGACCAGCAGCAATCCCCCCTCCTGCAGGCGCAGGCCGGGCCACCAGACTAACTTCGGCTTGGCGGAACTCATGAGTGTGACGGGCCGCGACGCTACCAAAGCCCATCGGACCGGACAAGGCTTACCCACCCTCCCGATTTTCGATTGGATTGGCCGCGCGGTTTTCCTAACCTCCCTCGAAGCGGCGCCGCCCGGACGCGACAGGGTCCGCCTTCACCCGCCATGCGAAAACTCATCATTCAATCCGCCAATCTTTCCCTGGTGATCATTGTGTTGATTGGTCTTCCCGCCGTTTCCAGTTGGCGGTTTGGGGCGCTCCGGCTGACCTCGGAACCCACGCTCCAATGGCTCACCCTCTGGGGTCTCGCGCTCGCCGCCGGCCTCAATCTGGTCGCGGCCTT
>DATKEE010000061.1:0-2815 GCA_035544555.1 Candidatus Methylomirabilota bacterium | reverse complement strand
GCCTGCGCGCGCTCATTCGCGATGAAGCGCTGGATGCCATCGGCCTGAACCCCGCCGCTCTCCACGCCCTCTGGACTCTCCGCGGACTCGGCGTTCTCGATCAATCCGGCCATGAGGCGTCGCAAGCCGCCTTCGATGCCTTGAAGCACGGCTCCGCTCCGGTCCGCCGCGCCGCCGCCCTCGTCCTCCCGCGCGATGCCACCGCGCGCGATCAATTGATCAACTCCGGTCTCTTGAACGACTCCGATGCCCAGACGCGCCTGGCCGCGTTGCTGGCGCTCTCCGAAATGCCGGCCGGCGACGACGCCGGCTCCGCCGTGTTCGCCATGCTCAAACAACCGGCGAATTCCGACGACCGCTGGATTTCCGATGGAGCCATTGCCGCCGCCGCCCGCCATGACGCGGGATTTCTCCGCGCCGCCCTGGCCGGTTTCCGCCCGAAATCCGCCGGCTCCACCGAACCCGATCCCGGCAACCTGATCTCCAATCCATCCTTTGAAAACGAAACGAGCGGTTCCCCGCTCGAATGGCGCACGGTCACACATGGCGGTCGAGCGGACTTCGCCCTGGCCTCCTCAGGTCGCACCGGCGCGCGCAGCGTCCAAATCTCGTCCGAACGGGGCGCCGATGCCAGTTGGTCCACCACCGTCTCAGTCCAGCCACGCACCCGCTATCGGCTGTCCGCCTGGATCAAGACCGAGGACGTCACCCGCGTCGGCAAC
Source organism: Candidatus Methylomirabilota bacterium (assembly GCA_035544555.1). GTDB lineage: Bacteria > Verrucomicrobiota > Verrucomicrobiia > Limisphaerales > DATKEE01 > DATKEE01. The sequence continues at coordinate 2,093 of DATKEE010000061.1, read as the reverse complement.
TCCGGCATGGGCGCGCTCCTCAATGTCCATGAACTGCAGGACCCGGAGAACGGCGCCACGCGTCCCCTGACCGGCAGCCTCGATTGGACCGAGGTCGAGATGATCTTCGACACCGGCGAACGCACCCAGGTCACCATCAATTGCCTCTTCGGCGGCTGGGGAAGGGCCCGGGGAACCGCCTGGTTCGATGACGTCCAGCTCACCCAAGCCGGCGGCGCGGGTCTGCCCGGAGAAGTCGGCCGCGTCGTCCAGGTCGTCACCACCCATTATGCTCAACGCGGACCCGTGGACAGCATTGTGTCCACACTGGCGGCGCTGGATGGCGCTCCCGCCTCGGTGATGGTTCCCATCTTGGACGGACTGGTCGAGGGCTGGCCCGGCGGCCGGGCACCCGCGCTCAGCCAATCCGACCGGCACACCCTGACCGCGCTCATGGGCAACCTGCCCGAGACCGCTCGGGACCGCCTGCTCGTCCTCGCCCAACAGTGGGGGGAAGCCGAGCTCTTCGGCGCCAATTTCGCCGCCATCCTCGGCGCCCTGCGAGGCCGGATCGCGGACGGCAGCCTGGAGGATGACCTCCGCGTCAACGCCGCCGAACGGCTGCTGCGCCTCCGCGACGAACCGGAGTCCATCCAACTGATGTTGAATCAGATCACTCCGCTGACTCCTCCCGCCATCGGCATGGGCTTGATCAACGCGCTGGCCGGGAGCCGTGATGATGCCACCGGCAAGGCTCTGACCGGACACTGGAATGAACTCACGCCCAGCCTCCGCCGCGCCGCCGTCGCCGTCCTCATGCGCCGCACCGAATGGACTTCCGACCTCCTCGAGGCCGTGGCGAACGACGCCGTGGCCCGCGGCGATGTCGCGGCCGAACATTGGTCCCAGTTGCAACAGAATCCCAACCGCAGAATCGCCCGCCGCGCCGAACGCCTCGCCGCCGACCAACCCGGCGTCTCCGCGGATCGCGAGGAAGTTGTTCAACGTTTGCTGCCGCTGGCAGATGAGCCGGGCAATCCCGTGCGCGGGCGGGAGGTTTACACCGCCAACTGCGCGGTCTGTCACGTCTTCAACGGTGAGGGCGGCATTATCGGTCCCGCACTCACAGGCATCAACGCGCGGGATCCCAAGGATGTCCTCCTCGAGATTCTCGACCCCAATCGTTCGGTCGAAGCCAATTACCAGCTCTGGACCGCGATGACGCGCGATGGGGAAATATTCTCCGGGCGCATGGAGGCCGAAACCCAGACCACCGTCGAAATCCTCGACACCACCGGGCGCAAGCACGTCATCCAACGCAAGGATATCACCAGCCTGGCGGGGTCTCCCCTCTCCATCATGCCCACCGGATTCGAAGCTTTGCCGGAAGACGATCTGAAGGCCCTGCTGGCCTATCTCGCCGAATCACACCCATGAGCCAAAGTGTATTCCGCATATGCCCCTGTGGATTCTGGATATGGGCAACCGCGTTCCGAACCGTTACGGTTCAGCCCATGCACTGTCGCCCGATGATCACGCAACCCGTGTTTCCATCCCCAATTCAACCGAAATCCCATTCCACCCTTTGCCGGCCGGCCCGGAGTGAAAGCCGATTCCTTTAGTCCGATTCAAACCCAGCTCAGAACCATTACATCCCTCTTATGAAAGCCAACTCCAAAAAGAGAACCCGCAAGACGAAGAACGCGCTCCGACTCCTCCCCCGCTCCATGGCGCGCAACTCCGCCTTCGCCTTTGTCGCCTGCCTCGGCATCTGGCTCCCTCGCGCCCAGGCAGCCGTGCTGGTGAACCTCGACGCCACACAACTCACCGAAGGGCCCCTCGCCACTTGGCCCAACAGCGGCACTGTGGCCGGCGATTTCACCGCCACCGGCACGCTCCCCAATGTCCCGCAGGTCGTCACCCTCGATGACGTCGTCGGCGTCCAGTTCGTGGACGACGACACCGACAGCTATGTCGGACCCGGTTCCCCCATCGAGGTCACCGGCGCCGGCCCGCGCTCCATCGAAGCCTGGGTCTTCAACCCCGATCCTGACGGCCAAGGGCATGAAACCGTCGTCGCTTGGGGACGTCGCGGGGCCGAATTCGGCAATAAC
>DATKEE010000060.1:0-5671 GCA_035544555.1 Candidatus Methylomirabilota bacterium | reverse complement strand
GCGCGGCGCGGGGCGACCCGGCTTGAGCGAGGACACCGGTCCAGTGATCGAGTTCCCGGGCATCCGGAGACCGGCTGAGCGTGCGGAGGTAGAGTTCACGGATGCGATCTTCATTCGATTGCATGGAAGTCATGAGGCGCTGAGCGACCTGGCCGGCGCGCGCGTTGATGACCGGACCGTTGAGCAGGTGAAGGGCCTGCGACAAGCCACCGCCGGTTTGCGAACCGGGAGCGCAGGTGACCGTCCGATCACACCGGCCGAACACATCCAGCGTGTAGGAGGGCACCTGGGGATCGATGAGTTCGACAGCGCGGACGCCCGAGGGCTGGCCGGCAAAGTCCTCCGGCACGCCCGTCGCCTGAGCAATGGCGTCCGCCAGCACCTGGGCGGTCAGCGGCTTGAGATAAGCGCGGGAAAAGTGGCGGTCGTCGAGGTGGTTGAGGCCGTTGGCCCGGGACGAAAGTTGATACGTGCCGGACGACACAATCGTCCTGATGAGGTCGCGGAGATCGTAACCATTGCGGATGAAGTGTTCCGCGAGCGCGTCGAGCAGCGCCGGATTGGAGGGCGGATTCGTGGGGCGGAGATCATCGACCGGTTCGACGAGGCCGCGACCCAGCAATTCCTTCCAGACACGATTGACGAAGGCGCGGGGGAACATCGGGTTGTCGGGGGAAGTCATCCATTTCGCGAGCGGCGCGCGGCGGTCATCCTCATGGTCCGCGGCATTCACGCCCCCGCCCAGCGGCCGCGGTGAAGCGTCCCGGCCGGTCTTCGGATGCTGCACCTCGCCGAAAGCGCGTTGAACGATCCGTCCCTCCTCGAGGCCGGTGCGGGCAAAGTAGGCCGCGAAGCTGTGATAATCGTCCATGGTCCAGCGGTCGAAGGGGTGATTGTGGCAGCGCGCGCAGGCAACTTGCGTCCCCAACAATGTCTGGCCGACGAACTCGCTCATGTCGCGCGGGTCGCGGGTGAGCCGGTAAAAGTTCGCCGGACCGTTCTTTTCAGGATTCCCTTCCGCGGTCAACAGGACGTCAACCATGCGGTCCATGGGCACATTGTCCGCCACTTGTTGCCGAAGCCAGCCGTGATAGGCGCGCGCGCCTTCGGCCCCCATCTTCGAGGAATTGATCAGCAGCAGATCGGCGAGCTTCAGCGTCCAGAAATCGACAAAGCCGGGCTCGTCCAGAAGCCGGTCGATGACGTCCATGCGTTTTGCAGCCGAATCAGCCCGCGCCTGAAAGGCCTCGATTTCATCCGGGGTTGGCAGGCGTCCGGCCACGTCGAGATGCACACGACGAAGGAAGACCGGATCCACGCTCAGTGCCGAGGGCGGGAGGCGCAGGCGTTTCAGTCCGGTGAAGACATGTTCATCGATGAAATTCCGAACAGGAAAGGTGTCGGCCGCGGGCTCGGGATCCATGGTGTAGGGGGCGCCGACCCGCACGGCGGCGACGTGGCCCGAGTAGCGGACCATGATGGCGGTGAGGCCCGGGTTCTTCACGGTCACGACCCCGTCCTCACTCACCTCGGCGATGCCGTCGTCGTTCGGGCTGTAGAGCGCGAGCGATGTGACTTCCTCGATCATGCCATCGGAGCGCCGCGCGGTGACGCGCAAGGAGTGTGATTCACCGGGAGAGATGAGAAAGCCGGCGGGGGGATGCACTTCAATGGCGGATACGTGGAGCTCCGGAGGACCGTAGCCGGCGCCTTGGGACATCCAATCGACCAGTTTGCGCCAGGCAATGGAATCGCGCTCGATGCGAAGACCGCCCTCGTGATCGAGTTCGCGGGTGGGTTTACGGAGGAGGAGGCTGCGGGCGGGGGTGGCCAGGTCGATGCGCCGTCCCTCCAATTCGCGGGTGATGGCTTGGTAATCGTGTTCGGGATCGTAACCGAGCAGACTGAGTTGAAATCCTCCCTGCCCCGTGGCCGCCCCGTGACAGGCGCCGGTATTGCAGCCGGCCTTCGTCAATTGCGGCAGGACATCGGCGACGAACGACATTTGCGAAGTCGGCTCACTGGCGGTGAGTGGAAAAGCCAGCAGCCAGCCGATGACCGGCGGCAACAAGGAAACGAACCGACGAACTGAAGGCGGCTGCCTCACGGTTTTAACTTCTTGAGCCACGCCTCGCCGGCCTCCAGGGCGTACGGGGTGCCGTAATTCAGGTGCAGCACACGTGTCCAGCCGTCGATGGCCTGGCGGGTGAGTTCTTCATTGTCCCGGACATACTCGGTTGTTTCGCGCAACACCCGGTCCACGGTCGCGTCGTCGTTCGTCCTTTGAATGAACTGACGCAACAGCCCGATCAACTTCTCGTCGGTGGGCGCGGCGCCCGGCAGTTCGTTGCCCGTGGCGGCGGCCGCGCGGCGGCGTTCCATCCGTTCCGCCGGGGCCATTCGGGCGTCGGCCGGACGGCGACGGGACAGGAGAGCCTCGGCGGTGGGCGGCTCGTCGTCGCCGCTGACTTTCGCCATGGCGGCGAGGATGTCAGGCGCGTCGGCGATGCCGGGTTGGACGAGGGCGAAGTTGGCGGTGACCTGATTGTCCTTCGCGACCACGACCGTCATGAGGCATTCCTTGTTCAGTCCGTAATTGCCGGGGCCTTCGGCGCCGTCCACGGAAAGGCTAGCCGGGGATTGAAGCCGGAGCGAGCGGCGGACCATCGGGAGCTGTTGCTGGCTGCCCAATCGATCTCCCGACAGGAACACGAACTCGGTCTTCAGTTGGTCCCGCCGTTCGATGCCGTATTCGTCCACAACGGACAGGAGCGGGGCGATGGAACGTTCGAGCCCGTGCACAAAGACCAGGGTGGTCGCCGCGCCATCGTATTCGACAATTGGGTCCCGTTCGCGGCCGGCGTTGTCCCCCTGAATCTCGAGCACCTTGAACGGTGTGGTGCGTTCTCCGGGCTGAGGGCCGGAATAGACCTTGTCCCCGGCCGCGCGGGAGACGACCAGGGAAAGCGCAAACAACAGCGCGGCAGACACAACGACGGGAGGGTTGGAACGCGGGGGCAAATGATGCTTCTTCATAATTCTTCGGCAGGTCCGGGGGGCGCAATGATGCACTTTAACTCTCAGGGCGTGGCGGATGCAACCCCCTCTCCGGCACGTCAGATGGAACGTGTTACCGAGGACGCCTGAGCCACGGCGCCGGTTACAGAACCGGAATTGGGAATTTCCTGTAACCTGTCCGGCGCGTATCCTCAGGAATCCGGAACCATGAGTGAATCGACCGAACCCAGACTCTGTCCCCAATGCGGCTCACCCTTGCCGGAGGATTCCCCGCAAGGTTCCTGCCCCAAATGCCTCTTGAACGTCGCCGCGGCGCCGACCGAGACCGGGGCCACGACGCCGGGCCGCTTTGAGCCACCCACGGTTGAGGAAGTGGCCGCCGCCTTTCCGAACCTGGAGATCATGGAGATCATCGGCTGGGGCGGCATGGGCGCGGTTTACAAGGTCCGCCAGCCCAGACTGGACCGGTTCGCCGCCTTGAAGGTACTGCCGAAGTCGCTCTCCTCCGACACCGCCTTTGCCGGTCGCTTCGCGCGCGAGGGTCAGATGCTCGCCCGCTTGAATCACCCGAATATCGTGGCGGTCTTCGACTTCGGCCAGGCGGACGGCTTTTACTTTCTGCTGATGGAATACGTCGATGGAGTGAACCTCCGCCAAGCGATGCGGGCCGGGCGGTTCAGTCCCGCGCGGGCGCTTGCGCTGGTTCCAGGCATTTGTGACGCGCTGCAATATGCCCATGACGAAGGCGTGCTGCATCGCGACATCAAACCGGAGAACATTCTTCTCGATACGCGAGGGCGGGTGAAGATCGCCGACTTCGGGATTGCGAAACTGCTGACGGAGGCTGAGGGCGGTTCGGCACCCCTGACCGCGCAAGGCGCGGCATTGGGCACGCCGCATTACATGGCGCCGGAACAACTGGAGAAACCGTCCGACGTGGACGCGCGCGCCGACATCTATTCCCTGGGTGTGGTGTTTTACGAAATGCTGACGGGCGAACTGCCGATGGGAAGATTCGCGCCGCCCTCCCTGAAGACACCGGTGGATCCGCGGGTGGACGCCGTGGTGATGAAGGCGCTGGAACGGGAGCGCGAACGTCGCCAACAAACCGCCGGGGAAGTCCGCACGCAGGTGGAGTCGATCACGTCCTCGGGCAGGGACCCGCGGACTGTCGGCCGGGAGCAAACCGGGACAGCCCCCGGCGCGCCGGCAGTCCAAGGACCGCCACCCCTGGGCGCCGCCGGGAAGGGGCGGCAATGGTCGGGTCAGGCGGTTTGGGGAGGGGTGCTCGTGGGGATCAGCCTGGTCGCGTCGCTTCCATTGGGGCTGATCGTCAGTATGATCGCATCCTGGGTCCTGGCGAGGCAGCCCGACTCCGGGACTCCGGATTCCACACCCGAACCGGCGGCAAGGCTGTTTGTAGTGATTCTGCTTCCCATGTTGTTCGCCATCCTCCCGGCCCTCGCCGGCACGTTGCTTGGGTGGTTCGGCTTGAAGGACATTCGCCGGAGTGAAGGCCGGCTCAAGGGACAATTCTTAGCGACCGCGGCGGCGCTGACCTGGCCGTTGCTGATCGCAAACTTTCTGGTGGTGTTGCTGCTGATGGCGCTGCTGAGCACGGCAGGCATTGCCATGGTCCTTATCCCTTTGGGATGGCTCGTGGTTCTCGCGGGAAACCTTTTGATCACGGTGAAAACGGCGCGCTGGGGGCTCGCGCTTCCAAGGGGTGTCCCGCTGAAGCATTTTCCGGAAAAGCGCGGCTCCGTCATCGGCACCGCCGTGGGTTTGACTGTGGTGCTCGCGTTGTTTTGGGCGCCAGTGACATTGCTCGTGCCCTACATGTTCCTTAGTCGAAGTGCGGCAGCACGCGATGTCCCGACGCGCGCGGAGTTGCTCGAACCGGTGCTGCCACTCGAATCGATGCTCGTGGAGGGGACATTCAGCGTCAGTCCCGGTGAGGTGGCGACCTTCGTTCCGCTGCTTCTCAGCAATGACGTGCCCGTTCGGTTGCCGGAGCTTGCGGTGTTCGCCGCGGCGCCTTCCGGGCATTCGCTTGTAGGGCACATTCGATGGCATTCGACCGAGTCCCGTCCCGGTTTTGTCGACGTGGTGATTCAGACTTCTGGAGGCCATGCCACGTCGGGCGGTCTTCCGACACCACAGGAGATCCTTGGACTGCGTGGAGCCCGGCTGCCGGATCTGGACGCCCCGCCCTCGACGGAACTGCGGGTCTGGTTGGAGCGCCCCGATGCCGATGGCGCCGGGGTTTTCGGGGTGGAAATCCGTTCTCAACCGCACCGGCTGCCCATCGGTGTTGTGGTCCCGGAAGGCGTCATTGGATCGGGAACGAACTGGATGGACGATCTCCAAACCTGGCGGGAAGGGAGTCGTCCGTGAACGATCAGACTCCACCCGGCATCTTCGCCACGACGCACTGGACGCGCGTGTTGCAGGCGTGTGGTGAAAGCCCCGAGGCGCGGCAGGCCTTGTCCGAACTTTGCGAGGTGTATTGGACGCCAGTCTTCCGATTCATCCTCCGGGAGGGACGTGGCGAGGATGCCGCGAGGGAACTGACGCAGGAGTTCTTCGCCCGGCTGCTGGCGCGCGGCGGCATCGACACCGTGCAACCGGGGAGGGGCCGTTTCCGATCCTT
>DATKEE010000059.1:0-4066 GCA_035544555.1 Candidatus Methylomirabilota bacterium | reverse complement strand
GAGTTCCATCGCTCTTCGGCGCAGGGATTCCCAAAGTTCAAAATTCCAAAGGTTTTCGGGATTTTTCCCGATTCCCGCGTCGGTAATACACCCTCTGTCATAGCAACTTCTTATGAGCAACGCGCCTGGCGCCACGCCGGATTACGGTTCCGGCTACCTGGAGATTTCTGAAAAGGGATTTGGCTTTCTGAGAACCTCTCAGAACCATTTCCAGCCCAAACCGGCCGACATCTTTGTCACGCCGGACACCATCAAGCGGAACTTCCTGCGCGAAGGCTGCGAGGTCGGGGGCACCCTGCAACCCCCCCACCGCGGGAACAGCCCCCAGCTCAAGGTGGTGGACAAGGTCAACGGCATGCCCTTCTCGGAATACACCCAGTCCGTCCGTTACGAGAACCTGACCACGATCGATCCCATCGAGAAGTTCAACCTCGAAACCGCCCCCGACAGCCTCGAAACGCGGATCATCGACCTGGTCACCCCCATAGGACGGGGGACGCGCGGCCTGATCGTCGCCCCGCCCCGCACCGGCAAAACCACGATCCTCAAACAAATCGCCAACTCCGTCACCGAGAATCATCCCGACGTCCATGTGCTGGTCCTCTTGATAGACGAGCGGCCCGAAGAGGTCACCGACTTCCAACGCTCGGTCAAGGCCGAGGTGGTGGCATCCTCCAACGACCAGGACCTGGAGACCCATGTCCGGCTGTCCCGGTTCATGATCGAGCGCTGCCGGCGGATGGTGGAATCCGGCAAGGACGTGTTCGTCCTCCTCGACTCGCTCACCCGGGTTGCCCGAGCCTACAACAGCGTTCACGGCGGGAGCGGACGCACCATGACCGGCGGTGTCGATGCCCGGGCGCTGGAGATTCCGCGCAAGATGTTCGCTTCGGCGCGGAAGATCGAGGATGGCGGTTCGCTGACAATCCTGGCCACCGCGCTGGTGGACACCGGGTCGCGCATGGACGAACTGATCTTTCAGGAGTTCAAGGGAACGGGAAACATGGAACTCATCCTTGACCGGAAACTTTCCGACCGCCGGTTGTATCCGGCGATCGACATCCCGAAGAGCGGCACGCGGAAGGAGGAGAAGCTGTTTCCCCCGGGCCAGATCGAGGCGATCCGAAAGCTGCGCCGGATGATGGTGGATCTCAATCCGGTCGAGGCGATGGAGACCCTTCTCTCGGCGTTGAAGAAACACAAGACGAACGAGGAATTGCTCTCGCGCATCGCTGTGTGACGCGCCGCGACGGTTGGACCGACGCCACGCAGCCGGGTTCGTGAGCCTCCGCCGCCCATGAAACCGAAGGAGCACCACGCCGCGTCCCCGCATTCCCGTCCCCCGCTGGAGCGCATGCTCCGGATTCATCACGCGATCCAGTCCGGCAGCCATCCCAATGCCAGCACCCTCGCGCGGGAACTCGAGGTCAGCACCAAGACCATCCATCGGGACCTCGAATTCATGCGGGACCGGCTGGAACTGCCGATCGAGTTCAACTCCATCCGCAACGGCTATCATTACACGCAGGAGGTCGGCGCCTTTCCCACGTTGCAGATCACCGAAGGGGAACTCTTCGCGTTGCTGGTGGCGGAGAAGGCCCTCCAGCAATACCGGGGAACCCCTTTCGAAGGCCCCCTCGTCAGCGCGTTCAGGAAGATGGCGGACTCGCTGCCGGACACCGTCTCCCTGAATCTGGCCGACTGGGAGCGGACCATCTCCTTTCGCACCAGCGCCGAACCCGTCCTGGACCTGGAGGTGTTTGACACCCTGGCCAAGGCCACTGCCCGGCATCGCCAACTCGAACTGACTTACCGGAAACCGGGATCCCGCCAGACCGAACTGAGGATCGTGGATCCCTACCACCTGGCCAACATCAACGGCGAATGGTTCCTGTTCGCGTACGATCATCTGCGACGCGACCTGCGCACGTTCGTTCCCGCCCGCATCAAGTCGGCGCGACACACCGGGGCGACGTTCGCGCGTCCGCAACGCTTCTCCCTGGAACAACGCCTGCGTGACAGCTTCGGGGTTCACTCCGGCCACGGGGATCACGACGTCGTCATCCGATTCAAGGATCTTGTGGCGGATTACATCCGCGAGAAGCGCTGGCATCCCTCGCAAAAACTCCGGGAGTTGAAGGACGGCGGGGTGGAGTTGCGGCTGAAGCTCTCCAGCCTCGTCGAGATTCAACGCTGGGTGCTGGCCTGGGGCGGCAATGCCACCGTGCTGCAACCTCCCGGATTGGTGGATTCGGTCCGGGAGGCCGCCCGGGGCATCCTGCTCAATCTGGGCGAGACGCCGTAATCGCCCCGCCCGAATCCCCGGCATGAAAGGCGGTTCATTCCCGATTCACCGCTTTTTTCTTTTGGCGCGTGAACGTCCGGAGCGCGTGCCGGGCGCGGCCAGTGGGTCCGTTCCCAGGGTGCCGTTGAGTTGTTTGAGATGCCGCGGGGAGGACACCTGGTCGAGCAGCCTCCTGGCGCTCTTCAACCGCGCCGCAATACCCAACCGCCCCGCCTCCTCCGCGTGGCTGGTTTTGGAGAGAAATCCCTCGAGGTATCGAGTATGCCGGGTCCAGAGCGCGATCTCTCCCGACTGCCGCGCGGCCAGTCGATTCGCGTACCAGTCGCTGGCAAGAAGGCTCTCCCTCGTAAACCACGCGCGAAGCTCCGGGTCCTCCAGGGTTTTCCCCTCGTAATGGTCCTCGACCATGATGTGCAGCAGGGCCTTCAGCGGCGGACACGCGTGTTCGATGCTGCCATCCTCGAAGTATTGCCGGGCCACCCGCTTCTGTGTCCCGACAATGTTGTCCATGCCGTCCACAAAGACCGACGAATCCTGCAACTCCGGTTGAAGCATCTCCTCCGTAAGCACGACGTGGGGATGATTGAACACGCGTCCGAAATAAGTGCGCACGAAGCGCCGGGTGATGCGATAGCCCAGGCGGCTCGCCAGGACCTTTCTGCCCTCATGCTCGAAGTCCCGGCACTTCTCCAGGTAGCCGTTCCGGATCAGAAACGAGGCATCCCGTTCCTGCACCGTCATCCGGCACCACACCTCCGGAACCAGCAGGCTGATGTCGTGATCCACGCGCGCCCCGGGCCCGACATAACCCGCCGCCGTAATGAACGCGTCGTAGCCGGTAAGCAGATGGGACACGAGCGCGTTGTTGAGATCGATCACCGGCGGCAGGGCGTTGAAGGGACCCTTGGTCAGCGCGCCCTCCGAGCCGGCACCGGTGGTCGAGGGCGACTTCCCGGTCATGCTGCAGATGAATTCCATGAACAACTCCGGCAGTTCCATGTAGTGGATCGGGTTGAACACGGCCAGCGACCGGATGCGCGCGGCCGGATCCGGCGGGTTGTTGCGGCGCCCCGGCACCACCGCGTTGACCGGCGTGTGGACCGGTTGATCGAGCGGGATGCGTCGATGCAGCCGGGTGGCGATCTCCGCCAGATACACCGCGCGTTCGTTCAGGAGATCCGGGCGTGTCTGAAGATACCGGGGATTCTTGGACGGCTTACCCTCCACGAGCCGGGGCCGGGCGGAACAGACAAACCACGCCGGGCGTCCCTCGGACGCAAATCCGCGGATCAATTGCTTCATGGGTTCGGTGAACCTGTCAAATCCGATGCTGTCCATCATCAACGCCCGGGCCTGTTCCACGCTCAGCGGTTCGTAGTTGGACAGGAAGTTCCCCGGCTGGCTGAGGTCCGCCTCGGTCTGACGGTCGTAACCCGGCTGGATCGCGTCGTCGGGCCGTTGGAACAGCCGGAATTCGCAGTTGTGAACAAATTTCACCGAGGAGGGGCTGTATTCGCGGTTCAAATGGCGGAGCCGGCCTGCGGGAACAACGATGGACGCGGTGATGTCATCCTCCATGATCAGTTTCTCCGCGGGATGAAAATCCTTCCGCAGACCGAATGTCCGCCATGATCCGTCGGTGTCAAAACCGACCCGGAGATAGGTGGTGACCAGCTTCTGATTGTCGCATTTGAGTTCGTTCCCCGGAACGCCGTTGATGATATCGACGCTGAAATGTTCCCGCCAGTGGTCGCCCCATTC
>DATKEE010000058.1:0-5471 GCA_035544555.1 Candidatus Methylomirabilota bacterium | reverse complement strand
GTCGCCGACTCGGCGTGCGCCCCACCCGGTTTCTCCTGACCGTCCACGTGGCCACCCAGCAAATGGACTGGCTGGAACGCGTCCCGGCCCTTCGCGGCGGACCGGCCTTTCCGCGCTATCATCGACGGAAAACATTCCGCGTCTCCACCTCGCGCTTTGGCACCGGTCAGTGCAAGGAAACGAACCGCACTCCGCTCGGAATCCATCGCGTGGCCAAACGAATCGGCGGCGGCTGGCCCGTCGGCACGGCGTTCCGCTCACGCAAACCAATCGGCTTTGTCTGGGCCGGCATTCCGGACGCCCCAATCGCCCATCGCATCCTCTGGCTGGAGGGCCTCGACCCCGGTTTCAACCGCGGCGGCGAAGTGGATACCCGCGGCCGCTACATCTACATCCACGGCCTCGCGAACGAACCCACCCTCGGCCGGCCCGCCTCGCGCGGCTGCATTCACCTGGCCGCGGCTGATCTTCTCCCCCTCTTCGACGTGCTGCCCGCCGGCACGCTCGTTTGGATCGCCTGACCCATTGGAGCCTGTTCTGAGAACCCCGCTTGGGTGTCCCGCCTTCAGGCGGCTCGTGGCGCAAACCGTCCGAAGGCGGCCAGAACGCGCCGCGCGGCGATCCCATGATGTTTTTAAAACAGGCTCTTGCCGGCACTTCCCGCTTTTCACCCGTTCGATTTGCCTTAATTTGCACGCATGACCTTGACAGACCAGATGACCGAACTCGCCCGACAGGCGCGCGCCGCGTCACGCGAAGTCGCCCGGCTGACAACCGACGACAAAAACACCTGCCTCCTCGCCATGGCCGATGCCCTCGAGAAGAACCGGGAGCGCATTCAGTCCGCCAATTCACAAGACATGGAAACCGCCAGGGAATCCGGCCTGAGCCAGGCCATGCTCGACCGGCTCAAACTGGACGACGCGCGAATCGCCGCCATGGCGAACGGCCTTCGCGAGGTCGCCGCCCTGCCCGATCCCGTCGGCAGAATCCTCGATGAACGCGTCCGCCCCAACGGCCTCAAACTCCAGAAAATCTCCGTGCCCCTCGGCGTCGTCGTCATCATCTACGAATCGCGGCCCAACGTCACAGCCGACGCCGCCAGTCTCTGCTTCAAATCCGGCAACGCCACCCTGCTGCGCGGCGGCAAGGAGGCGATGCTGTCCAATCAGGCGATTGCGGAAATCCTGGTCAACGCCGGCCGCAAAAAACTTCCACAATTCCCCGCTCACGCCATCCAGGTCGTCCCCACCCCCGACCGCGCCGCGATCCCCGCCCTTCTGTCGCTCACCCAATACATCGATCTCTGCATGCCGCGGGGCGGCGAGGGACTCATCCGCGCCGTGGCCGAGTGTTCCAAGGTCCCCGTCATCAAACATTACAAGGGCGTGTGCCACGTCTATGTCGATGCCGGCGCCGATCCGGCCATGGCGGAGTCCATTGCCATCAACGCGAAGACTCAGCGCCCCGCCGTTTGCAATGCCATGGAAACGCTCCTCGTGGACCGCGCGATTGCCGACCGTTTTCTCCCGTCCGTCATCGAAAAGCTGAACGCGCAAAACGTCTCCTTCCGCGTGGACCCGGCCACGAAGGCGTGTCTCGATGCCGGCCGCACCCCCCTCAAACCCACACCCCAAATCACGCCCGCCACCGAGGCCGACTGGTCCACGGAATACAATGATTACATCCTCAACGTCCGCGTCGTGGACGGCGTGACCGGCGCCATCGAACACATCAACCGGCATGGCTCCGCGCATTCCGACACCATCGTGACGTCCAAGGAATCCACCGCCCGCCGCTTTCTCGCGGAAGTGGATTCCGCCACCGTTTATTGGAACGCCAGCACGCGTTTCACTGACGGCGGCCAGTTCGGCATGGGCGCGGAAATCGGCATCAGCACCGACAAGATCGGCGCCAGGGGACCGATGGGACTCGAGGAGTTGACCACTTACAAATGGCTCGGATTCGGCACCGGTCAGATCCGCACCTGACCCGTCGCCCCACGAGACTCCCGACCCTCCATTTCCAACCGTGTGAATCCTTCCCCCACCGCCATCGAAGCCCCGGCCGAACGCGCCCGCTTCATCCGCCAGAACATTCCCGCGGACGGCCTGTTCGCCGGCCATGACTGGCGCATCTCCCCAGACCCCTACCCGCTGGGGGAACGCCTGGCCGTGGACCTCGAGAAACTCGGACGCGTCGTGCTGCAGTTCTATCGCGCCGCGAATTTGCTCTACCGACAGAGTGTCGCCGGCAAACAACCCGGCTGGGTCGCCTCCCTCCTCGATCAGGGAAAACCCGATGACCTCATCGCCCGCCAGCGCGATCCCGCCTTCAAGAATGACCTGCCCCGCGTCATCCGCCCGGACCTTTTGCTCACCGACGACGGGCTTGCGCTGAGCGAACTCGACAGCATTCCCGGCGGGATCGGCCTTACCGCCTGGCTGAATCACACCTACGCCCGCGCCGGCGCGACGGTCATTGGCGGTCCGGACGGCATGCTGGAAGGTTTCCGGGGCATCTTCGGCAAGGCCTCGCGTGTCCACGTCGTCGTGTCCGAGGAATCGAAGACCTACCGGCCGGAAATGCAATGGATGGCCGGCCAGCTCGGTGACGATCTGTTTCAACTGCGGGACGGCGGCTTCATGGATTTTCGCGAAGGCGACGCGGTCTATCGCTTTTTCGAACTGTTCGACCTTGCGAACGTTCCCAATGCCTCGCGCATCCTCGATCTGGCCGCCGCGGGTACCCTCACGGTGACGCCTCCGCCGAAGATGGTTCTCGAGGAGAAATCGTTATTCGCGCTGCTTTGGAACCGCAATCTCGAGGAGTTCTGGTATCGCGAACTGGGCAAGGCCTTCTTTCACCGCATGCGCGAGCTGGTTCCCTACACCTGGGTTGTGGATCCCGCCCCCCTGCCCCCGCACGCCGCCATTCCCGAATTGAACCTGACCCATTGGGAACAGCTCAAGATCCTGTCTCAACGCGAACGCGAGCTGATCCTGAAGGTGTCCGGATTCTCCCCCGAGTCCTGGGGCGCACGCGGAGTTTATTTCGGCAGCGATCTCTCGCAGACCGACTGGAGCGTCGCGGTGGACAAGGCCATCCGGGGTTTTGGAACATCGCCATACATCCTGCAGCGCTACAACAAACCGCGCACGATGGAATCGACATGGTTTGACTTCGACAAAAACGAGATGATCCGCATGCCGGGACGTGTGCGGCTGTGCCCGTATTATTTTGTGCACGGCGAAGGCGACGCCGCCCGCCCGCGGCTCGGCGGCGTGCTGGCGACCGTCTGTCCGCCCGACAAAAAGATCATCCACGGAATGCCCGAAGCCATCATGGCCCCGTGCTCGGTGTAGGACCCGCGCTCCACCGCCCCCCCGCGATCTGGGAAGACCGGTCGAACCGGCTTGCCGCCACAGAACGGAGGTGTATCCTCCGTTACTCCCAATGGCGCCGGAGGGGAAAACCAATCCAATGGCCGGCACTATTGAGGCCGGGGTAACGCTCGCCACAGCTCACTTGCTTGCCGGTGGGAGGACTCGCGCGACGCCCGGGAGGATGCATCTCGAATGAGCTTTGTCTGAAATGTCCAACCCCTTCTTCGACCACCCTATCCTCAATTCCCCCTATGAATGCCCGGCGCGGCACTGGGAACTGGACGAGCAGGGACAACCCACACAGAAGATTGTCGAGAGGCGCCGCCGGGCCGAATTCATCACTCCCATCCCAAAGCCGAAGAAGCGCAAGCGCAAGGCCGGCCAGGATGAAATGGTCTTTGACGAGGGCAAAGGCATCTCCTCCAAGGAACAGCAATACGACATCACGTCCATCATCAATGAAGTGCGCCAGCATGTGGATACCTGGCGCGCTCTGCCATCAAGCCAGTGGCAGGTGACCCCGGAGACAGCGCGCCTGCTGCAGCACTGGCGGCACCATCGCTTCGGCAGTGTGCGCCCCTTCTTCTGTCAGATCGAAGCCGTGGAAACTGCCATCTGGCTAACCGAGGTCGCGGCGCACCTGCAGACCGGAAAACGCCTGCTGGAGCATCTCGCAAGCGCCAATCGCGATTCCAATCCCGAACTCCAGCGTCTGGCGCTAAAGCTGGCCACCGGCTCGGGCAAGACAACGGTGATGGCCATGCTCATCGCTTGGCAGACCGTCAATGCCGCACGTCGTCCCGGCAGTAAACACTTCACCCGCGGATTCCTGGTCGTTGCGCCGGGCCTCACCATCAAGGACCGGCTCCGGGTTCTCCAACCCAACGACCCGGACAGCTACTACGCCGGCCGTGAACTCGTCCCGCAGGACATGCTGGAGGACATCAAGAAGGCCAAGATCGTCATCACCAACTACCACGCCTTCAAGCTCCGCGAGCGCGTCGAACTCTCCGCCGGCGGTCGCGCGTTGCTCAAAGGTCGCACAGGCGCCGAACTTGAGACCACCGAGACGGAGGGCCAGATGATCCAGCGCGTCTTGCCGGACCTCATGGGCATGAAAAACGTCCTCGTGCTCAATGACGAGGCCCATCACTGCTACCGTGAAAAGCCCAAGGATCCCGACGACGAAGACCTGAAAGGCGACGAGCGGAAAGAGGCGGAAAAAAACAACGAAGCCGCCCGCCTTTGGATTTCCGGCCTCGAAGCAGTGAACCGAAAGCTCGGCCTGTCCCGCGTCATTGACCTCTCAGCCACTCCCTTTTTCCTGCGCGGCTCCGGCTACGCCGAGGGAGCGCTCTTCCCCTGGACGATGAGCGACTTCTCGCTCATGGACGCCATCGAGTGCGGCATCGTAAAGCTGCCGCGCGTACCTGTGGCGGAGAACATCCCCGGAGACGAGATGCCGATTTACCGGAACCTCTGGGAGAACATCCGCAAGGACATGCCCAAAAAGGGCCGCAGCAAGGGTGGCGAACTGGATCCATTGAAGTTGCCCACCCGATTGCAGACCGCGCTCCAGGCCCTTTACGGTCACTACGAAAAGACATTCAAGCTGTGGGAGAACGAAAACATCTCCGTGCCGCCCTGTTTCATCATCGTTTGTCAAAACACCGCCATCTCAAAGCTCGTTTACGACTTCATCTCCGGATTCCACCGCCAAAACGACGATGGCAGCACCACGCTGGAAAACGGGCGCCTGGCCCTGTTCCGAAACTTTGATGAAACCACCGGCAATCCTCTGTCTCGACCCAACACCCTGCTGATCGATTCCGAGCAACTCGAAGCCGGCGACGCCCTCGACGACAACTTCCGGGCCATGGCCTCGGACGAGATCGAGCGCTTCCGGCGCGAGATCGTCGAGCGCACCGGGGACGTTCGTGCGGCGGACAACCTCACCGACCAGGAACTGCTCCGGGAAGTCATGAACACCGTCGGCAAATCCGGCCAGCTCGGTGCCGGCATCCGCTGTGTCGTCTCGGTTTCCATGCTCACCGAGGGCTGGGACGCCAACAACGTCACCCACAT
>DATKEE010000057.1:0-6456 GCA_035544555.1 Candidatus Methylomirabilota bacterium | reverse complement strand
ACCCCACCCACTTGCCCATCCGCTCGAAAAGCGGCGACTCCGCTGCGCTCCATCGCCGCACTCCAAAACGTCGCCGACTTCGCACGGGGCTCCCAAAAACTCGCGCCAGCGTCTTGGAGTGCGGTTGTGGGCGTCAGCCCTCTACCGCTTTCGACTGCCGGACGGACGTTCATCCAGCGCACCACCT
Source organism: Candidatus Methylomirabilota bacterium (assembly GCA_035544555.1). Classification (GTDB taxonomy): domain Bacteria; phylum Verrucomicrobiota; class Verrucomicrobiia; order Limisphaerales; family DATKEE01; genus DATKEE01. The sequence continues at coordinate 6,269 of DATKEE010000057.1, read as the reverse complement.
CCCCCACCCTCCCGAAAGCGGCGAATCCGCTTCGCTTCATCGCCCCACTCCAAAACGCGGACGCAATACCCCTCACTTTCAGAGCGCCTTCCTTCCCGCCTCCATCTGTTCCACGATCCGGTCCACGTCATACACGCATCCGCCCCATGTCCCGCCACCCGCATTCTGCAGCGTCGCCCACAATCGCGTGTCCGCCGGCAACGCCGGATCAGACGCCAGATCAGGATGCGGTTTCCGTCCCGCCAACACCCGCGCCCCTTCCTCCGCGTCGAATCGCCGTTGCCCCTCCCCCACCACGTCCACACTTCCCTCCAACCGCTCACGATCGATCACGATGCGAATGCGATCTCCTTCGCGCACCTTCCCGACCGGCCCGCCCGCCAGCGCCTCCGGTCCCACGTGACCGATGCACGCGCCCGTCGAGACGCCCGAGAACCGCGCGTCCGTCACCAGCGCCACCTGTTTGCCGAATGGCAGATGTTTCAACGCGGACGTCAATTGATAAGTCTCCTCCATCCCGGTTCCCAGCGGACCGCGTCCCATCAGCACAATGACATCGCCCGGCTGGATCGCGTTTTTCTTGATTGCCGTGATCGCATCACGCTCGCGCACGAACACCCGCGCCGGGCCCTCCTTCCGATACACCCCGTCCGCGTCCAGCACGGCGGGATCGATCGCCGTGCTCTTGATGACCGATCCCTCGGGCGCCAGGTTGCCGCGCGGAAACGTCACCGTGCTCTTCAATCCGCGTTCCCGCGCCCGTTCCGGCGACAGGATCACATCGTCCGGGTCCACGCCATCCTGTTCCTCCAGGATCTCGCGGAACCGCCTCCGCCGATCCGACACCTCCCACTCATCGAGCACTTCGTTCCAGGTACGGCCCGACACGGTCAGCGCGCGCGCATCGACCACCCCCAATCGTCGCAAGTGAAGCATCACCTCCGGCACGCCGCCCGCGAGAAACACGCGCACGGTGGGATGATGCGTCGGACCATTGGGCAGCACATCGACCAGACGCGGCACCTTGCGATTGATTTCAATCCAATCCTCGACCGTGGGGCGCGCCAATCCGGCTGAATGGGCGATCGCCGGAATGTGCAACAACAGGTTTGTCGATCCGCCGAACGCGGCGTGCACCGCCATCGCGTTTCGAACGCTCGCGGGGGTGAGCACGTCGCGCATGGCGAGTCCGTTCCGGCTCAGTTGGGTCACGGCCCGTGCCGCGCGTTGCGCGATTTCCAGCCAGACCGGTTGTCCCGATGGCGCCAGGGCCGAATGGGGCGGCGCCATCCCCAACGCCTCGCCCACGACCTGCGATGTCGCCGCCGTCCCCAGAAACTGGCACCCGCCACCCGGCGTGGCGCAGGCCCGGCAGCCGAGGTCCGCCGCCTCCTGCAACGAGATCAATCCATGGGAGAATCGCGCGCCGATGGTCTGAATGGCACCGGCGTCCTCGCCTTGCTCGGGCGGCAGTGTCACGCCGCCGGGAACCAGGACGCACGGCAGATCGCGCATCGCCGCCAGCGCCATCATCATTGCCGGCAATCCCTTGTCGCACGTCGCCACCCCGATGACCCCCTTTCGCAAAGGCAGCGACCGGATCAACCGCCGGAACACCATGGCCGCGTCATTGCGATACGGAAGGCTGTCGAACATGCCGGTGGTGCCCTGGGTGCGTCCGTCGCACGGATCGGAACAAAACGCGGCGAAGGGGATCACGCCCGCCTCCCGGAGGGCTTCCGCCGCCGCGCGGACCTGCAGGGCAATCTCCCAATGGCCGGTATGATACCCGAGGGCGATGGGTTTTCCGTCCTCTCCGCGCATGCCGCCCTGCGTGCTCAGGATGAGGAACTGATCCCTGCCCACCTCGGATGGCGTCCATCCCATGCCGGCGTTCTGGCTGAGTCCGAACAGGTCGCCGCTGGGCGAATCGCGCAGCATGGGTTCGGTCAGCGGGAGCGTGCCGGAGGGACCGGGCGCCTTTGTGCGCACGTCGTAAACACCCGGACCGGCGGGTTGAAAAGTGGGATCAGGCATGGCGACAGGATAGCGGGAACGTTCACGGTCCGCGAGCGTGCAGTATCGATACCGATACCGACAATCATTCTTTGATCCGCGGCTATCCGCGATATCGACGGTCCTCTTTCCCGGCGTGAAGGGGGTTCTTTTCCCTCACCCTCAGTCCCTCCCCCCGCTGGTCATGGGAAGGGAGCAGTGGCGTCGGGAGAGGGATGATCGTGGAGTTGTACGCGAAATCAGAGCTCAAATCCCACGGTTCGCAGCATCAGCTTGAGCGTTCCGTTCGTCAGGAAACCGATGGCGCCGCGGACGGCGGGGATCTGGATGACGACGATAATGATGATGAAGCCAAACTGGGCGACGCGAAAATACATCTCGTCGCTCCAGTTGAGCAGGAAGCGCGCGACGTGCGAGCCGTCGAGCGGAGGGATGGGCAGAAGATTGAAGAAGCAGAGAAACAGACTGAGCAGGGCGAGGTGAACGAGGAATTCGGCGATCATGCCCGCGTTGCCGACCACCGCGATTCGAGCCAAAATCACCGCGACCATCGCCAGCACCACGTTCATCGCCGGCCCCGCGAGGGCGATCAGCATGCCGTCGTAGTTGCCGTGCTTGAGGCGGGCGGGATTGAACGGGACCGGCTTGCCCCAGCCGATGATGAAGCCCGCCGCGCGCGACCCGGTGGCCCCCAGAAACAACCCCGCCAGCGGCAGCACCACCGTGCCGATGACCTCCATGTGCACGATCGGGTTCAACGAAATCCGCCCCAGCAATCGCGCGGTGTCGTCGCCCCGCTTCCACGCCGTCCACGCGTGCGCCGCCTCGTGGAACGTGATGATGATGATCAGGCAGATGTAGCTGACGAGCGCGTTGACCAGGAGGGCGGAATCCATTGGCGGCGACGCTATCAAAAAGTCAGGGTGGGCAAAGGGAATTCTTCGCGAACGCGAACTCCTCCACGACCCGGCCGCCGATCAGGTGTTCCTGGATGATTCGTTCGATCACCGCCGGCGTGCACGAGTGATACCAGACCCCCTCCGGATAAACGACCGCGACGGGTCCGCGCATGCAGACTCGCAGGCAATTCACCTTCGAGCGATAGACCAGCGGCAGGGGGCCGGCGAGATCCAGTTCCTTCAACCGCTGCTTGAGATAGTCCCAGGACTCCAGCCCCTGTTTGAGTTTGCAGCACTTCGGCTTGGTCTGGTCCGCGCAGAGGAAGATGTGGCGGCGGAAGGTTTCCAGGCCCAGTTTGCGAACCTCGTTCTCCAGTTCGGCATCCATCCCTCGAAGATGGGCATTCGCTTCTCCGGGTTCAACGCCGAACCTGAACCGGTCCGATCGACGCGCCGGCCTCGAGGAACGGATCCCGGGCATGGCCGGCCGGACATGGTTCGGCGGAAGGGGGCACAAGGCAAGGCCGACAACGCCGGACCCGCCGCCGGGGACGCTCCGCCGGAAGACCGTTCCCCCGATTCGCGACAATAAACGATGCGGTCGCATCATTTATTGTCGCGATGGAAAACAGGCTTGTGGCAGAGTGGGGGCGTGAAAGCAAAGACCGAGGAGTTGCTCCACATGGTGTTCTGGGCCTGCGACACCTATTTACATCCCAGTTTTCGATACCTGGATGAATCGTTTGAAAGCTGGGCCTATCGACACGGATTGCTCCGGCAGGTGCAACGTCTGGAGGCGCGCAAGTGGCTCGAACATGAGGAGGACGAAAAAGGGGATCGGTTACACCGCTTGACCGAGGCGGGTCGCCTTCAGGCGCTGGGAGGACGCGACCCTGACGCCTGCTGGCGACGGCGTTGGGACGGCTTGTGGCGGCTGGCGTTGTTCGATGTGCCGGAAGCCCGGAGCGGAACGCGGAATCGATTGCGTCGCTACCTGCGGAGCCGCGGTTTCGGCTATCTCCAGAACAGCGTCTGGATCACGCCGGATGCCTTGGAGTTGGAGCGGAATCTTCTCTCAGACGACCCGGTGGACGTCGAATCTCTGCTTCTGCTTGAAGCCCGACCCGGTGCGGGTGAAAGCGACGAGGAGATTGTGGCCGGCGCGTGGGACTTCGACAGGATCAATGAACTGTATGAGAAACACCGCGAAATCCTGACGAGACGTCCCCGCCGACGGATCGGCACCGAGGCGGCGGCCAAGGCGTTCCGGGCATGGCTGGGGAGGGAGCGCGAGGCATGGAAGGAAGTGATGGAGCGTGACCCGTTGTTGCCGGAGGTATTGTTACCGCCGGGCTACGCGGGTCGCGAAGCCTGGGCTCGCCGTCTGTCGATCCTGCGCGAGGCGGGGCAACAAATGCGACAATTCAAGCTGGCCGGCTCTCGCGACAATAAATGATGCGGTCGCATCATTTATTGTCGCGGATCTCGTGGAGGTCGGGAGACCATGGAGCCTTTGATTTCGGGCTCGTCATACCCCCCGGCCGGCTTGGATAGTGGGCCGCCAATGAACGACGAGGCCCGATCCACTCATCAGAAGGCGCTGCGGGTCAATCTCGATTCCTCGAAGTACGGCACCTTCGCGGAGATCGGGGCGGGCCAGGAGGTGGCGCGTTGGTTTTTCCGCGTCGGCGGCGCGTCCGGCACGATTGCCAAGGCGATGTCGGCCTACGACATGAAGTTCAGCGACGCGATCTACGGTCCGAGCGATCGATACGTCAGCCGGCAGCGGTTGCAGATGATGCTTGAGCGCGAGTTTGAACTGTTGATCGAGCGCTTGCGCGGGGAACGGGGCGACCGGACGCGGTTTTTTGTGTTCGCCAACACGGTGGCCGCGAGCAGTTACACCCGGAAGGAGGACGGCAACGGCTGGATGGGAATGCGTTTTCAGTCCCGCCCGGGCGCGGAGCCGTCGGAGATCATCCTGCATGTGCGCATGCTGGACAGCGAGAACCTGCAGCAGCAGGAGGCGCTGGGAGTGCTGGGGGTCAACCTCGTCCACGCCGCCCTCTATCAGCACGACAACCCCGAGGGAATTCTCGGCTCGTTGATGGACGATCTCACCCGTGAGCGGGTCGAGCTGAACATGATCAAATTCTCCGGGCCGGATTTCACGGGAGTGGATGACCGGCTGATGAGTCTTTCCCTTGTGGAACGCGGGCTGGCGGACGCGGCCATGTTCACGGCGGACGGCGAGGTGGTTCAGGCTTCCGAGGTTCTGTACAAGAAGAATCTGCTGGTCGAACGCGGCAGTTTCCGCCCGGTGACCCACGTGACGGTGGACATGCTCGAGTGCGCCCGGGCGCGGTTTCTGCAGGAGCCGAAGGTGCGGGCGGAGGACGTGGTTGTCCTCATGGAGATGACCATGAAAAACCTCGCGGTCGAGGGCGAGGTGGATCCGCGTGATTTCCTGGCGCGGGTGGATTTGCTTGGGACGATCGGGAAGACGGTGCTGATTTCGAATTACGGGGAGTATTACCGTCTCGCCGGCTATCTGTTCCGGCACACGCGCAAGATGAACGGGATCGTCATGGGGATTCCCAGTTTGCGGGAGATTTTTGAGGAGAAATATTACGCGCATCTGGCGGGCGGCATCCTCGAATCCTTCGGGCGGATGTTCAAAAACGACCTCAAGCTCTACGTCTATCCCGAGCTGGACCCGGCGACGGAAAGGATCATCACGGTGGAAACTTTGGAGGTGGCGCCGCGGCTGAAGCATCTCTACGCCTACCTCCTCCAAAACGGCTGTATCGAATCCATTCAGGATTACAAGCCGGAGTATCTACCCATTCATTCGCGCGATATTCTCGCCAGGATTGCCGCGGGGGATCCCTCGTGGGAGAAACTGGTGCCGGCCGGGGTCGCCTCCCTCATCAAGTCGAGAGGCTACCTCGGATACCGCGCCCAGGCAAACGCTTGAACCCCTGTCCTGATTCTCCCCCGCCGGTCGAGCGCGCGCCTGACACGCGGGCGTTACAGCGCGGGCCGCGAATCCGATGGAGCGCGCATCTGGCGATCCTGACCCTCTTTCCGCTCGTCATCGGCGTGCTCAGTCACCAGGTGCAAAAGACTGGCGCCGGCGCCGCCCTGCCTCCGGGAGTTGCCGGACTCCTGGGGGCGGCAGTCGTCGAAGTGTTGGTTTTTGGGGTGATCCTTGGGGCGGCGTGGTTGTGCTCGCGGGCGACGATTGATCAACTCATGCTGCGATGGAAGGGGATGCTGCGGCCCGTCTGGCTGGGGCTGGTGTATTCGATCGCGTTGCGCGTCCTGGTGGCCGCGTTGGTGATTGCGGTGCTG
>DATKEE010000056.1:0-5954 GCA_035544555.1 Candidatus Methylomirabilota bacterium | reverse complement strand
CCAGCTCGGCGTCGAACCCCGCCTCTTCATTCCCATCGCCGCCAAGCACGGCGACAACATCGCCTCGCCCAGCACCCATACCCCATGGTGGAAGGGTCCCACCGTCGTCCAGGCCCTGGACGATTTCCATGTCACCGACCTGCCCACCGAAAAGCCCCTGCGTTTCCCGGTCCAGGACGTGTACCGCTTCGACGAACGGCGCATCATCGCCGGGCGCGTCGAGTCGGGCACCCTGAAGGTCGGCGATCATCTGCTCTTCAGCCCCTCCAACAAGACCAGCACGGTCCGGAGCATCGAACGCTGGAGCGCACCCTCGCGCGACACCGCCGGCGCGGGCGAATCGATCGGCATCACGTTGAGCGAACAGATCTTCGTCGAGCGCGGCGCCGTGGCGGCGCTGGAAATGGATCCGCCCTATGAACTGACCCGGTTCAAGGTTCGCCTGTTCTGGCTGGGCAGGCAGCCCTTCAAGAAGGGCAAACAATACAAGATCAAACTGGCCACCCAGGAAACCGGGTGCGAGATCGCGGACATCGAACGGGTGATCGACGCCTCGACTCTGGCGACGGTGTCCCGTCAGCAACACGAGATGTTCGTGGGCCGTCACGAGGTGGGGGAATTGACGCTGCACACGAAACGACCGCTGGCCTTTGATGTCCATGCCGACATCGTACCCACGGGCCGGTTTGTCATCGTGGACGGACTCGAAGTGGCCGGGGGCGGCATCATTGCCGAGGACAACTACCCGAAGCGCACCTCTGACGCGCTGCACAAAAGCGAAAACATCTACTGGAGCCACGGCAAGGTCACCGCGGAACAACGCGCCCTTCGCAACGGCCATCCCGGTCGCATCGTCTGGCTGACCGGCCTGTCCGGAGCCGGCAAATCCACCATCGCCACCGAACTGGAACGCGAACTCTTCAATCTCGGCAAACACGCCTACCTCCTCGACGGCGACAACTTCCGGCATGGGCTCGGATCGGACCTGGGATTCTCGCCGGAGGATCGCAAGGAGAACATCCGGCGGGTCGGCGAGGTGGCCAAGTTGTTTGCCGACGCGGGATTTATTTGCATCACCGCGTTCATCTCCCCCTATCGCGGGGATCGCGACATGGTCCGGGCCATGGTCAATGAGGGCCGATTCATCGAGGTGTATGTCAACGCTCCGGTGGAGGTTTGCGAGCAACGGGATCCCAAGGGCCTTTACGCCAGGGCGCGCGCCAACGAGATCAAGGAGTTCACCGGCGTCTCCGCCCCCTATGAAGCGCCGCTCAAGCCGGACATCGAACTGAACACCGACCGCCTGAGCGCCGCCGAATCCGTGGCCGCCATCCTCGACCATCTCCAGCTCCAAAACGTCGATACCCAGGTGTCGATCTGAGCCGCCAGGTATTCCGCCTTTTCCGGAAACGCCATTCCTTTTAAAAATCCGGCATGACAAAACAGTGCTGGCTCGTCAAGCAGGAGCCCGAAACCTGGTCGTGGGAGAACTTCGAACGGGAGGGTGAAACCGCATGGACGGGTATCCGTAATTTCCAGGCGAGAAACAATCTCCGCGCCATGAAACGGGGCGATCCCGTGCTCTTCTACCACAGCGTCAGCGAAAAGCGGATCGTGGGCATCGCCCGAGTCACCCGCGAATCCTACCCGGACCCGACCGCCACCGAAGGCGACTGGAGTTGCGTGAATGTGAAGCCCCTCAAGCGACTGAAGGATCCCGTGGCGCTCGCCACCATCAAGCAGGATCCGGTCTTCAAGGATTTCCTCCTGATCCGCCATTCCCGACTCTCGGTCATGCCGGTGACGCCGAAACAATTCGAACGCCTGCTGGAACTCGGGAAGACCACCCTCTGAAGTGAATCCGTCCCCGGGCGAAGAATGGAAATGCCGGGAGACTGGCTCGAATTCGAACCGAACCTCCGTTCAAGAACTGGGCGCTGAGACCTCCCCGATCCTGGCTGCCCTCACGAAACGCCCCCCTACTCCTCGATCACCGAAATGTAACCGCTGGTCCGGGTTCGGAACATCCCGGTGGCAAGATCACCATCATCAATCTGCCGGTCCACGCGCCGCATCTGCTCAACCGAGGCCAGAGGCAGGTAAACCGAAACGCCCGCCGTCACGCCAAACTGAAGGTGGTCCCAGTCCCATTGCCCCCCAATGGACGTTTCCAAAGTCCAGTTCATCCGCTTCGGCAAATAGCTCGCCATCCCTTCCGGCACGATTCCCGGCGGGACTTCCTCCGGATAACCGTTGTTCTCCACCGCGAAGAGTTCGAACGCGGCCACTGCCAGTCGAAGATCGGAAATGTACCGCCCACTCATTGAATTCTCTCGGGTCCGCTGCCACGAGGGAAACGCGATCATCAGCAAAAGTCCCAGTATCGCGATCACGACCATTAACTCCAACAAGCTGAACCCGGCCCTGTCTCCCGCAGGTCGCCTCCCCGACAACCACCATCGGACGCCACCCGCCTTGCCCGGCCAGTCAACTCCGCCCTCGCAAAGGGTGAATCCGCCTTCGCGAGCGTGGTTCGCGTGGGTGTCGTTGCAAGGTTCTGGAGCCACAAGGAATGACAGAAATTTTCTCTCTGATGAGAGAACGGAAACGAATGATTCCCAAAAGCACGACGCCTGCCACTGAATGGAATCACGCTGAACATCCTTTCAATCAAACCCCTCCGACACCCGCCCTGATCAGGACCTTGAACCCGGCATACCGCTGACCCCGCCACATGAGTGGTTGCCATGTCCAACCGCGTTTGTTACAGAAACCCCGCATCTCCATGACTCAACCGACTCTCAGACAACGATATTGGCGCGCCAATCTGCTCCTGCTCGCCGCCTTGATGTCGGTCTGGTTCCTCTTTTCCTGCGTGCTCAGCATCTTCCTCGTCGAGCCGTTGAATGAGTTCCGCCTCGGTGGTTTCCCCGTAGGATTCTGGATTGCCCAGCAGGGTTCCATCTACGTCTTCATCCTCCTGATTCTCATTTACGCCCTTGCGATGAAACGCCTGGATCGCAAATACAACGTCCACGAGGAGGAGACCTGATGGGCATCCTGGGGTGGACGTGGGTGATCGTCGGGCTGACTTTCGGACTCTACATCGGGATTGCCATCTATACCCGCGTCCGCAGCACGGCCGGGTTTTATGTCGCCGGCCAGGGCATCCCGGCCGTGTTCAATGGCATGGCCACCGGCGCGGATTGGATGAGCGCCGCCTCGTTCATCTCCATGGCCGGCATGATCTCGTTTGTCGGCTACACCGGTTCCATGTATCTCATCGGCTGGACCGGGGGCTACGTGCTCCTGGCCCTTCTGCTCGCCCCCTACCTCCGCAAATTCGGAAAATTCACGGTCCCGGATTTTGTGGGCGACCGCTACTACTCAAATACCGCCCGCATCGTCGCCATATTCTGCGCCGTGTTCGTCTCGTTCACCTACGTGGCCGGCCAGATGCGCGGCGTGGGCATCGTGTTCTCACGGTTCCTCAGCGTGGACATCAATACCGGCGTCCTCATCGGCATGGCCCTCGTCTTCCTCTACGCCACCCTGGGGGGCATGAAAGGCATCACCTGGACCCAGGTGGCCCAGTATTGCGTGCTCATCGTCGCCTACCTGATTCCCGCCATCGCCATCTCGTATCAAATGACCGGTAATCCCGTGCCCCAACTCGGCTTCGGCTCACGAATCCTGGAAGGCGAAAATGCCGGACTATTCCTGCTCGAGGCCATCGACCAGATCCACCGCGACCTTGGATTCCCCGAATACACGGCCGCATTCGTGGGCGGCAAAAAGGGGATGATGGATGTTTTCGCCATCACCGTCGCCTTGATGGTCGGCACGGCCGGACTGCCCCACGTCATCATCCGGTTCTACACCGTCCGCTCCGTCCGCGCCGCCCGCTGGAGCGCCCTCTGGGCCCTGGTCTTCATCGGCATCCTCTACACCACTGCGCCGGCCATCGCCACCTTCGCGCGGGTGAACATGATCCAGACCCTTCACAATCAGCCCTACGACCAGCGTCCCGAATGGTTTCGCAACTGGGAAACCACCGGCCTCATCCAGTTCCAGGACCGCAACAACGACGGCATCATCCACTACAGCGGCAATTCCTCCTCAAACGAACTGATCGTGGACCAGGACATCATGGTGCTGGCCAACCCCGAAATCGCCCGATTGCCCGCCTGGGTGGTCGCGCTGGTCGCCGCCGGGGGTCTCGCGGCCGCCCTGTCCACAGCCGCCGGCCTGTTGCTCGTCATCTCCTCCTCCATTTCCCATGACCTCGGCAAACGCATCCTCAAGCCGGATATGACCGAGCGCCAGGAATTGACCTATGCCCGCATCGCCGCCGGACTGGCGATCATTGTCGCCGGCGTCTTCGGAATCAAACCGCCCGGCTTCGTGGCCCAGGTCGTGGCGTTCGCCTTCGGCCTGGCCGCCAGCAGTTTCTTCCCCGTCATCATCCTCGGCATCTTCTACAAACGCGCCACCAAGGAGGGCGCCATCGCCGGCATGCTTACAGGCATCTTGTTCACCGCCGGCTATATCGTTTACTTCAACTGGCTCTTCCTGCGGTTCCACGGTTTCGAACCCACCGCGGAACACTGGCTGTTCGGCATCAGCCCCGAAGGGATCGGCACCGTGGGCATGCTCCTCAACTTCGCCGTGACTCTCGGCGTCAGCCGCTTCACCCCGGCCCCGCCCCTCCACGTTCAACAGGAGGTCGAAAACCTGCGCTACCCCATGCACACTCGATAGCGCGTGTTCCAGAAAAGGGGGTGCCTCCGTTCCCGTAACAGGCTCCTCAAGGACTCGCGTCTCGTGGCGCCACCCTTCCTCAAATTGGCTGATCCAGAGCGAAGACCACGACCAGTTCATCCTCCCGCACGCACGCGTAGTGGTCACGAAGGTGCCTATCAAGCTCCACGTAGTACTCCAGCCACCAGAAACACGACCAGATCACAACGAGATATCGCGCCCCCTCCTTCCGCAATCGCTCGCACTCTCCAATCGCGGCCTCGTCATCCGCGGGCGGCCCATAATAGACACCGTTCCGCTCAAGAAATGGAATGGCCTCGGAGCGCCCCAATTCGCTCCGAATCTGCTCCTCGTCCACCATGATGAATGGAACCCCGTCGGGAATGGAGTCCGCAATGGCCGCCGCCGCCTCCTTCAATTGACGCGCAACCTCCGGAGCCGGACGCCGCGGGGGTGTCAATGCCGGCCAGGTCACGCCCGGCTTCACCAGCACCGCCATCAACGTGTCCTCCTCCACAATCGTCACCTGCGCGCCTTCAAACTTTTTGAAATCATCCGCGCACCACAGGCTTCGATGCCGTTCATACTCGTTCGCGCACAAGGCCTCCTGCCCGGTTTCATACTTCGGTGTCAGGACGATGACTGCCCGGTTCGATTTCAACACCGCCAGCCGCAAAAAAGCCATCCCCGCCAGCCTGTCGAAATGCTCCAGCACATCGCCCAGAAAGATCACGTCATAAGCCTGCAGCCTGCCCAGTATCCGCCCCGCTTCTCCGATGTGAATCTCATTATACAGGTATCTGTGCATCGGCGTGATGTAGCCCTCATACCCTTCAATCCCGTCTATCCGCACCCGCCAGTTCTCCCGACGATATCGAGGCGGCTCGTTTTCCGATTCCAGAATGTCGGTGTATTCACGGAACAAGTGCCCCCATTTGCCGAAGCCAACCCCAACGTCCAGAATCGACCGCGGCTGGAGCTGCCGGATCACATGAATGACCGTCGGAATCGGATTGGGTCGGCTGCTGGGCATACATCCATGGCGTCCGTTCCGGGCGCCGTCAGTACCGGTTGATGGCCGGGACCTTATCAGGTTCTCGCATACGAATCCATCGCGCGTTCATAAATATTTGCCAGTTCCCCGCTCAACCGGCTTCCCTCATACTTCCCCTCCACAAACCGCCGCCCTTGTG
>DATKEE010000055.1:0-3321 GCA_035544555.1 Candidatus Methylomirabilota bacterium | reverse complement strand
CGCGTCATCACCGGGGCCTTCGTTCATCGGCTGGACTACGATGCGAAGCAAGGACGCGTGACCGGCGCCGGCTATCTCGATGCGGACCGGCGGGAACACCGCGTCCGCGCGCGCGTCGTGGTGCTGGCGGCGCACGCGCTGGAAACACCCCGCCTTTTGTTGCTGTCCGCCAATTCCACGTTCCCCGACGGACTGGCAAATTCGAGCGGTTGCGTCGGCCGCTATTTGATGAGCCATCCCACGTGGCAGGTATTTGGCACCTTTGATGAACCGGTCAATGCCTTCAAGGGAATGCAGATGGGACACGTGATGGTGCAGGATTTCTACAAACCCGATCCGGCCGGCGGCCACGCGCGCGGATACATCCTGCTCTCCTATATGATGACGCCCGTGACCTATGCCAACCTCAGCGGCTCATTCCACGGCGCGGAGTTCAAGGAATTCCTGCACGACTACGCGCACACAGCGGCGTGGTGGGCGCATGCCGAGGGTCTGCCGGACGAAAAAAACACAATCACCCTGGACCCCGAAATCAGGGACGCCCGGGGTCTGCCCGTCGCGCGACTCACCTACGAGTGGGGCGACAACGATCTGCGCCTCGCCGCCGCCGCGCGTGACAAGGCCGCGGAAATGATGGCCGCCTCCGGGGCGCGCAAGGTCCGCATCGGCCTGAACTACGGCGCGCACGCTATGGGGACCTGCCGCATGGGAACCGAACCGCGGGATTCCGTCGTCAATCCGTTCTGCCAGTCGCACGACATCCCCAACCTCTACATCTGTGACACCAGCGTGTTCGTGACCGGGGCCGGACTGAACCCGACGCTGACCGCGCTTGCGATTGCCAGTCGCGCGGCCGAACACCTCGCCACCTCGGCCCGCCAGGGCGACCTCTGACCATGCCATCGGCCATCGGCCATCGGCCATCGGCTATTGGCTATTGGCTATCGGCTATTGTCCATTGCATTGCCCCCCGCGACTCTCGAAGCGACCAGAAGCCCCTAAACGCCGCATAACACGTTACAATTACCACCTCTGAGGGCTCATTCAGACATTGGAAACGGACCCTGGGCTATGGTATTTTCCGCGCCGTACCCCACCCGGCGCCTAGAACAAACGTTCGGTATCGGTAACCGCGCCGGGCCGGGCATAGTCTATTGATTCCTGGCCGTGTTTGCTGGTTCGAGCCGTTGCCGCGCAACCGTCAGGTCAACTCCAGAAAAAGGCGAAATTCCATGAACACAACGCAGTTCCCTCCCCATCACCGGCGCCCGGCGCCTCGCGCCGGCGGGTTCACGCTCATTGAGTTGCTGGTCGTCATCGCCATCATTGCCATCCTCGCCGCCATGCTCCTCCCGGCGCTGAGTCACGCCAAGTTAAAGGCGACCGGCGCCGCGTGCCTGAACAACCAGAAGCAGCTCATTCTCGGCTTCATCATGTACGCGGAGGACAACAATTCGGAGATGATCTACACCATGCCCCAGGCGGGCCAGATTGGGAACCCGGCCGGAGGCTTCTGGCCGGGACCCCATAGCGCCAACGGCAATTTCCTCGATCTCAATACGCGCATGACCACGGAGGACGCCCAGATCGCCGTCGAGAACGGCATCAAACTGGGGGCCCTCTATGACTATATCAACGCCACGGCCGCATACCATTGCCCGGGAGATACGCGAACCAAACGCCTGACACCGGGCAACGGCTGGGCCTATGACAGTTACTCCAAGGCCAATGGCATGAACGGCAGTGGTTGGCAGGGATCCGGCACCGGTGGCAGCACAGCAGGCCCCCAGCCCCCATACGTCAAACTCACATCCCTCCCGCTGCCTTCCGACTCAATGGTCTTCATCGAGGAAGCCGATCCCCGAAGCTACAATCGCGGAACCTGGGTTATGGACGTTCCACCCAGTCCGGGTTGGGTCGATCCCTTCGCCATTTTTCACGGCAAGTCGAGCTCGTTCTCTTTCGCGGATGGCCATGCCGAACTGCACAAGTGGATCGAATCCACGACCATCAAGGCGGCCACGGACTCGGCCAATGGAATCAACAGCTTTTACTGGAGCGGCGGCAACATATTCGTCAACGCGGATTTCCAATGGGTTTACTATCGTTACCAGCACCAGAAGTTCGCCCCGCTGTCTGGTCGCGGCCGGTAAGGCAATGTGAGCCTGATCTCCAGAACCCAGGCGTTTCCGCCCCGCCTGTGCCTCCTGTCCACCGCCGTCACCCACGCCGCGGTTCCTCTCAGCGACGGAACGCCTCTTCAGTCCACCCGGGTTGCTGTTCAGGTCAATCATCGATCTCCGAACTCCGAACGGAACGGATCCGGGGACAACTTGCCCTCGACTGTAGCCCAAGAGCCTTGGCGCAAAACGGAGCGCCGGTCTCCGACCCGGCGCGATTCCTCCCGTTCGTACCGCGCCGGGTCGGAGACCGGCGCTCCGATGGCATCGCCCTTCAATCGTGAATCCATGCGACCCGCGCGCGACAATTTCACGATCCCCGGCTCCAGCCGCCGCCCCTGGAGACTTTTGCTGGCGGCGTGGATCATCGCAGCCTCCGTTCCGCATCTCTCCGCCGCGTCCGAACCGGTGGATTTCAATCGCGACGTTCTGCCCGTCCTCTCGGCCAACTGCTTCGAATGTCACGGCCCTGACGCCGGCTCCCGTGAGGCCGAGCTGCGCCTCGATGACCGCGACAACGCGATTCTGAATCGTGACGAACACGCGGTGCTTGTCCCCGGCGAACCGGACCGAAGCGAATTGATCGCGCGCGTCACGGCGCCCGATCCGCTCGACGTGATGCCGCCGCCGAAGTCGGGCGAACGGCTGACTCCCGAGCAGATCCGGATGCTGCGCGACTGGATCGAGCAGGGCGCGGAATACTCCGGACACTGGGCGTTCGAGCCGCCCCGGCGCCCCGACCCCCCCGGCGTCCGCGACACGAGCTGGGTCCAATCCCCGGTGGACCGTTTCGTCCTGCATCGACTCGAACGGGAGGGAATGAAGCCCGCCCCCCGTGCCTCGAGTGAGACGTTGATTCGCCGGGCCACACTGGACCTCACCGGGCTGCCACCAACACCGGAGGAAATCGAAGCCTTCCTGGCGGATTCCTCCCCCAAGGCGTACGCGGGGCTGATCGACCGGTTGCTGGCCTCGCCGCATTACGGCGAACGGTGGGGGCGTCATTGGCTGGACGTGGCGCGCTACGCGGATTCCGGCGGCTTCGAAACGGACATCTTCTTCGGTCATGCCTGGCGGTATCGCGACTACGTGATCCGGTCGTTCAACGCCGACAAGCCTTACGACCGCTTCATTCGGGAGC
>DATKEE010000054.1:0-5172 GCA_035544555.1 Candidatus Methylomirabilota bacterium | reverse complement strand
GCGCGGATTGTTGGCGAGGGCGCGCGCGATGGCGACCCGCTGTTTCATGCCGCCGGAGAGTTGGTACGGATAGGCGTTCTCGGAATTGGAGAGCCCGACGAGTTCGATCCATTGACGGGCTTCGGCCTCGGCGGCACCCGGGCTCTTGCCGGCGATTCGGAGTCCGAACATGACGTTGCCCTTCACCGTGAGCCAGGGGAAGAGGGTGTAACCCTGGAAGACCATGCCCCGATCCGATCCGGGACCGCGGACGGGGCGGTCATCGAGAAGCATGTCGCCGGAGGTGGGTTCGTCGAGACCGGCGATGATGCGGATGAGGGTGGACTTGCCGCAGCCGGAGGGGCCGATGACGCAGACGAATTCGCGTCGATGCACCTGGAAGCTCAAATCGAGCAGGGCGGTGCGCGGACCTTCCCGGGTGGTGAACACCCGGGAGAGGCGGTTGACCTTGAGAATGACGGGCCGCGCCTTGATGCGGGCGAAGCGTGCGGCCACCTCGGGCGAGTGGTCGAGGTGGTTTGGCAGGGACATCCAATTGTCGCGTGCGGCCTGGGTCATGCGTTTCTGAGGCCGGAGCGGGCCCGGGCAGGGAGCGGACTTTCGCGCCCGTCCAGCAGCCAGTGGAGGGCGATGCCCGGCAGGTTGCGCCGGGCGTCCGGCCGCCAGGGAAAAATCTGACGGCCGATCCAGGCAAGAACGAGGTCGGTGACCAGGCCGATGAGGCCGATCAGGATGATGGCGGCGAAGACATTGTCATAGATTCGGTAGCGGGCCTGTTGATTGATGAAGAAGGTGATGCCGGAGCTGGCGCCGATGTATTCCGCGACGATGAGATAAGTCCAGGCCCAGCCCAGCAGAATGCGGAGATCGTTGTAGAGATCGACGACGATGCCCGGGAGGACGACCTTGAAGAGCAGTTGGGGCCGCCTGGCGCCGAGCGTCTGGGCGGCCTCGATGAGGGAGGTGTCCATCTTCCGCGTGGTATTGGCGATCACTAGCACCATTTGAAAGAAGGTGCCGATGAAGATGATGGCGATTTTGGGCGCGTCATGAATCCCGAGGACGGCGACGGCGAGCGCGCCGAACACAGGCGCGGGCATGTAACGGATGAACTCGACGAAGGGTTCATGCAAACGGGAGAACAATGGGAACGTGCCGCAAAGGACGCCCAGGGGGACGCCGAACACACAACTCCAGAAGAATCCCCAGAAGATGACCTGGATGCTGTGCCAGAGGCTTTCGTGGAGCCACGGGTCGCCGGTGCGGCGGGGTTCGGTGGTGAAGGCCTTGTGAAACGCCCTCGCGACTTCGTGCGGAGCGGGCAGAAACACCGGGTTGGCCCGCACGCCCAGGGCCGGTTCGCCGCCTGTTTCACGGAGACGCGCGTTTTCAGCCTCGAACGTCTCCCGTTCCACCAATTGATCCCTCACGAAATACCCCACGTCTCCCGGGTCGGTGATCCGCATCATCGGATGCCACAGGAACGGGAGGTAACTGACGGCGCACCACAGGGCGAGGGGCAGGAGCAATGAAGCGACGGTGAACGCGATCCGCTGCCGGGGCGTCAATTCACCGAAGGGCTGAAGCCAGGGACGCTTGTTCACGAGAGCAGGCGCGCCGCGGGCGGCCGGGGCCGCGCGCGGCGCAAACCACTTACTTCAACGCGCTCGTCAGCGACGGATCGAGGTATTCCTCCACCGGCTGCGGCGTGTCGTACACCTTGTTGGCGACATTGAACTGGTCCACGATCCTGCTCGATCCATAAATGGAATCCAGACCGGCTCCCTTCATGAAAGCCTTCCCCGCCTCGGCGAGCTTCAGAATCCGTGTGCCCTCCACAAACGTCGCGTATTCGGCCGGAGGCAGATTGACGCGCGCGGCCATGATCCTGATGGCGTCGTCGCGGGTCTCCGGGGCGTGGAGGTAATCGACGACGCGATACCAGACCTTCACGACCTTTTCCCAATCGGCCTTGCGGGCGGAGAGACTGGCCGGGTTCACGGCAAGGACGTCATAGATCAGGCCGGGCACGTCGGCGCTGGTATAGATGGCCTTGGAACCGGGAACACTTTTCAGCGCCTGGCCGGAGTTCGGCTGCCAGGCGGCGATAGAGTCCACATCCCCGGACGCCAGGGCCTGCGCGGTTTCGTGGGTGGGGACGTTGACGAGCGTGACGTCGCTCTCCGTCATGCCATTCGCCTCGAGTCCCTTGAGCAACAGGAGATGATCGACGAAGCCGATTTCGACGCCGACCTTTTTGCCCTTGAGATCCTTGATGCTGTTGATGCCCGGCCGGGCGACGACCATGTCGTTGCCGTTGGAATAGTCATTGATGAGGATCGCGACGCTACGGGCGCCCGTGGCGCCGGTGACCAGCGCGTCCCCGTTCGTCATGGCCACGGCATCCAACTGGCGCGCCGCATAGGCCTCCATGGAGGGCACGTATTCGAACCATTCGAATTTGACGTCCACACCCTCGGCCTTGAACCAGTCCTTCTGAATGGCGATTTCCCAGGCAACCCATCCGGGCCAGTCGGAGTAACCGATCTTCAATGGTTCGGCGCTGCGGAGGCCGGGGGCGGTGGCAAGGGTGAGAGACAGGACGAGGGCGGACAGAAGGGTTTTTATCTTCATGTGCGGAGAGGGATTGGTTAGGGGCTGTGGTGGAGTGTGGAGGCGCGGGCTGTGCGCGGCTTTGGTCCGGATTCAATGCGTCGTGTTCATTTGCGTTTACCTCCGGACTTGGGTTTTGGCTTGCGGCGTTCGGGCCAGTAGGGCGGCGGGGGGAGGCTCGTCGGAGGTTTGGTTCCCAGTTTTCCCTCGTTCACCAGGGTCGCGAGAACATCCATGATGGCCCGGGTGCCGATCAGCGCGGTCTGGTCGCCGACGTCGTATTGGGGCGCCACCTCGACGACCTCCATGCCGCACAGGCCTTCGCGGGCAACGAGCCGCAACAGCCGCAACACTTCGCGCGGCATGAACCCTCCGGGCTCGGGCCAGCCGGTGCCGGGAACGAACCCCGCGTCCAGCGAGTCCACGTCGAAGCTCAGGAACACCGCCTTCGCCCCGTTGGCCCAGGCGACGTCGAGAGCGATTTCGGCGGCCTTGTCCACGCCCATCATGGCAATGTCCTCGATGGTGAGAACCGTGGTGCCGCGCGAGCGTCCGACTTTGACGCCGGGCCGGGGCGCCTGCCAGCCGCCAATGCCGAGCTGCACCAGGTTCACGGGCGGGGCGTTGGGAATGTTGGTCGCGTGAAACCAGGGACAGGTGTGCATGCGCTCGTCCATGTCCGTTTCCTGGGTGTCCACGTGACGATCGATGTGAATGATGCCGACCGGTCCGTCGATGTAGGGGGCGACGCCGCGAACGTCGGGATAGCCGATGGAATGATCCCCTCCGAGCAGGATGGGAAAGACGTTGTTCGAACGGACGTGGGCGACGGCTTTGGAGATCTGATCGAAACCCTTCTCGATGTTCGCGATGGTGAACACGTCCCCGAGGTCGGCGAGTTTGAGGGATTCGCGGAGATCGACCCCCAGTTCGTAGTTGTAGGTGCCGTAGAGCGCCGAAATGCGGCGGATGGCCTGCGGACCGAATCGCGTGCCGCTGCGGTAGGTGGTCCCGATGTCGAAGGGCACGCCGACGACGGCCGCATCGAATTGGGAGACATTCTTCACATCCTCGAGGTAGTGGGATTTGATGAAGGTGTTGATGCCGGCGAAGTGGGGAAGCTCCCCCCGCGCGAACGTCGAAATGGTGCGGTCCTTGATCGAGGGCGCGGCTTCGAGTCCGTACTCGAGACACCGATCGACCTCCTCCTTCCATCCCTTCGACCCCAGTTCGGCCTCTCGATACTTCGCCCATGCACCCTGACGGATGGCGGGATCAAATGTCTCCGGGTGCGGATGATCCGGCGGGGCCTGGCCAACGGCGCTGTAATCGGGATGCTCAACCGGCTTCCAGGGATGGCCCAACGGATGATCGGGATGCGGATGATGGGAGGAGGGCAGATGCGGATACGGCTGGCCGTGCTCCGCGTGATGATGCGCGCCGGGCGCCCATGCGTGGCCGGGCGATTCGTGATGATCCTTCCCTTCGAGGTGCGCGAGGTCGTGCTGCGCCTCCCGGGTAACGGAGCGCACTCGACGGTTCAGTGCGCGTTTCTTCTTGTGCGAATGACCAAAGCCCATGATTCAAATTGATCGGTAATTCAAGGTGCCAATCCATTCCTCCTGCCGGGAGGAACTGCCGCGGATGATGAAGCTCAGTACGAGCAGGGAGGACCGCAACAGATGTCGATGAGGGTCAGTCTTTGGAAGTGACGGCGGTCGTCGTAGTCCTGGGACAGTGTGGATTGGATGACGAGTGCCATGAACAAAACTTTAGCACCGCAGATGCCATGGCCCGGCGCGATGGCAGGTTGCCGGGACCGCGTGAATCCCCTTCGCTCCGGGCGGTCGCGCAAACGGCTGACTGGCAGCGGCGTCGAGACATCACACGTTCGGGAAGTGACCGCGCGATGTCTTGGAAGGGAATGCCGTCGAGACGGGAGTTTCGTTGGCAGCGTGGCCGGAAATGCGCAGGCTGAAAATTTCAGGTCAGGGTGCGATGAAAGGGGATGGCGCCGCTGTTCAGCCGGCAAACACCACTGCTGGAAACCTGGATTTCACCTGGGACCTCGACGCCCGGCATTTGTTGCTGACCTGGCCGATCCCCGATTCCCGATCCGCCGATCACGCGGCGTTGATGGTCGTGGCGCGACGCCTGAACATCTATCGACGGCGAAGGCGGCCATTTGCACTGTCCGTCCCGAAACCGCGCCGGCCCGGGAGTGACGCAACCCGGGCGTATCAGACCGGGCACACAATGCGGACAAAAGCGTTCATGCCCGCGTTCTCCCCTTGACATTCTACAGAAGAAAGCGCAGGAGTCTCTCCTGTAGAACGTCCAGAGGAAGCGCGTATGGCGAAAGACAAAACCGATCTTCTCCAGGGCACGCTCGACATGCTCATTCTCAAATCACTCCAGCTTGGCCCCATGCACGGGTTTGGCATTACGGTGCTGATCCGGCAGATGTCGAGGGAGGTGCTCCAGGTGGATCAGGGGTCGCTCTACCCCGCGCTGTATCGCCTGGTGGAACAGGGCTGGATTACCGCCGAATGGGGTGTT